>JAAXVP010000059.1 GCA_013335435.1 Thiobacillus sp.
CCCCTGCCCCTCTCCCGGCGGGAGAGGGGTGTACTCCCTTCCCCCGCCGGGGGAAGGGGTGGGGATGAGGGAGCAACGTAACTAGACTGGCTGCAGATATGAAAGTGTTGATCACAGGTTGTGCAGGTTTTATCGGCATGCATGTCGCCCAGATCCTGCTGGCGCGCGGCGACGAGGTGGTCGGCATCGACACCCTGAACGACTACTACGACCCCCGGCTCAAGCTGGCCCGCCTGGAACGCCTGAAGCCGCATGGCAACTTCCGCTTCATCCAGCTCGACATCGCCGACCGCATGGCCATGGAAGACCTGTTCGCCGCCGAGCGCTTCAACAAGGTGGTCAATCTGGCCGCCCAGCCCGGCGTGCGCTATTCGCTGAAGAACCCGCACGCCTACATCCAGACCAACCTGGTCGGCTTCGGCAACCTGCTCGAAGGCTGTCGCCACAACAAGGTCGAGCACTTCGTCTACGCCAGTTCGTCGAGCGTCTATGGCGCCAATACCCACATGCCGTTCTCGGTGCACGACAACGTCGACCACCCGGTCAGCCTGTACGCCGCCAGCAAGAAGGCCAACGAACTGATGGCGCACAGCTACAGCCACCTCTATGGCCTGCCCACCACCGGCCTGCGCTACTTCACCGTCTACGGCCCCTGGGGCCGGCCCGACATGTCGCCCTGGCTGTTCACCTCGGCGATCCTGGAAGACCGCACCATCGACGTCTTCAACATGGGCAAGATGCAGCGCGACTTCACCTATATCGACGACATCGCCGAGGGCACCGTGCGGGTGCTCGACCGCATCGCGGCGGCCAACCCCGATTTCGATACCGACGCCCCGGACCCCGGCTCCAGCTACGCGCCGTTCAAGGTCTACAACATCGGCAACCACGAGCCGGTGGAGCTGATGACCTTCATCAAGACCATCGAGGACGCCCTCGGCAAGGAGGCGAAGAAGAACTTCCTGCCCATGCAGGACGGCGACGTGGTGGCGACCTACGCCGACGTCGAGGAACTCAAGCGCGACGTCGGCTTCGAGCCGAAGACCCCGCTGGCCGTGGGTATCGCCCGCTGGACCGAGTGGTACCGAAACTACCACGGCCTGAATTGACGGCAGGGCAGCAAAAGAAATCGTCATGCCCGCGCAGGCGGGCATCCAGTGCTTTGGGGAGCCGGGCTCCCGCCTGCGCGGGAGCGACGAAATGAGGCCGGATATGGATTGGCCTGAGCCCGGCCCGGACGCACTCACGCATAGCCGAAGACTGGCCGAACTGATCGCCAGCCGCATCGCCGCGGCCGGCGGCTGGCTTTCCTTTGCCGACTACATGGCCTTGGCGCTGTATGCACCGGGCCTCGGCTACTACGCCGCCGGCGCGCGCAAGTTCGGTGCCGCCGGCGACTTCGTCACGGCTCCGGAGCTGACCCCGCTGTTCGCCCGCTGCCTGGCCGCGCAGGCGGTCGAGGTCATGGCGGCCTGCGGCGATGAAATCCTCGAACTGGGTGCCGGTAGCGGCCGCCTGGCGGTCGACCTGATGCGCGAACTGGAACGCCTGGGCCGGTTGCCCGAGCGCTACGCCATCCTCGAAGTCAGCGCGGACCTGCGCCAGCGCCAGCGTGCCCTGTTCGAGGCCGAGGCGCCGGAACTGCTCGACCGTATCCACTGGCTCGACGGACTGCCCGACACACTGGTCGGCCTGGTGCTGGGGAACGAGGTGCTGGACGCCTTGCCGGTCCATCTGGTGCGCTGGCAAGGCGGTCAGGCGTTCGAGCGCGGCGTCGTGCTGTCCGAGTCCGGCTTGGAGTTCGCCTGGGCGGACCGCTTGTTGGCTACGGGGCCGTTGCTCGATGCGGCGAACGGCCTGCCGGCACCGGGCGACGACTATCTCAGCGAGATTTGCCTGGCCGCCCCCGCGCTCGTCCACAGCCTGGCCGAGCGCCTGGGCCAGGGCATGCTGCTGTTCATCGACTACGGCTTCCCGCGTGCCGAGTACTACCATCCGGACCGTCGCGAGGGCACCCTGATGTGCCACTACCGGCATCGGTCCTTCGATGCCCCGTTCTATCTGCCCGGCCTGGTCGACATCACCGCTCATGTCGACTTCACTCTCATCGCCGATGCCGCCCTCGATGCCGGGCTCGACGTCCTGGGTTACACCAGCCAAGCCCATTTCCTGCTCAATTGCGGCCTGCTGGAACGGCTGGGCGAGCTGGAGCCGGGCTCGACGGCCTATATCAAACAGACTGCCCAGGTGCAGAAACTCATCCAGCCGACCGAGATGGGCGAACTGTTCAAGGTCATCGCCCTGGCCAAGGGCGATGTGCCGTTGCCGATGGGGTTCGCACGCGGCGACAAGCGCCATACGCTGTGAACGCCGCCATCCTTGGGATGGCTACATCGTCCGTTATGCGGATATAAAAAACGTTTTAAAACCAACGCCGTATACCAAGCGGTGTCGATCCCGGCTAGATTGTTCATGCCCATACGGGCGCTTTTGAAAACAACCTAGGGGGTAACATCATGAAACATCTGTTGTTCGGCATTCTCGCCTTCGTCTTCTCGACCCTGTCCGCCTTTGCGGCCGTCAACCTGAACACCGCCACCCAGGCGGAACTGGAAGCGGTCAAGGGCATCGGCCCGGCCAAAGCCAAGGCGATCATCGCGTATCGCGAGAAAAACGGCGGCTTCAAGAGCGTGGATGAACTGGCCAAGGTGAAAGGCTTCGGCAAGGCCAGCGCCGAGAAGCTGAAAGGGCAGTTCGAGGTACCCGCCGAGGCGGCCAAGAAGTAAGCGTGGGCGCCGGCTGCATACGGTCTGGATGTGGCCGGCATTCCGCCGACCCAGGGTTTGGTTGAGCTGTCGGCCCACTTGGGCTTCCGTTCGTCGCCATGCAGTATCCATCCATCAACTTGCCGTTGATTTGGCTGGTTATGATGGCGACCATGCGAATGTAAGGAGGCAAAGATGAATATCGGGCTGACCAAGCAACGCGGCTTTACCTTAGTCGAACTGATAATCGTAGTCTTAGTGATTGGGATACTTTCGGCGATAGCCATCCCTTCCTATATGGACTATCTGACGCGCTCGCGGCGAGCCGAGGCGCAGTCGTACATGATGGAACTGGCTCTCCGCGAGGAAAAGTTCAGGGCGAATAATGCCGCCTATGCGGATCACACCGTTGCCGCCATTAATGTCCAAAACTCCGGCTTTTACACCTTCACAATCACGGCCGGCGCCAATACGTACACCATCGTGGCACAAGCCCAGGGTACTCAGGCGACGAGAGACGCCGCGTGCAAGTTTCTGAAAACCACCCAAGGTGGCGATAAATGCGCCTTTGCTGCGGACAGTGCTTGTCCGGCGACCCCGTCGACGAACAATGACCTCAGCAGATGCTGGAAATCCTGACGGGGGCGATGTGACATGACCCGAGATCGAGGATTTACGCTGGTCGAGATGATGGTCGCGATCGTGGTGGCGGCGATTTTGCTCACTATCGCTATCCCTTCGTTTCTGGACGCCATCGATAAAGGGCGCCTGAAAGGCGCGGCGGACAATCTGCTGACCGACATGCGGTATGCCCAGGCTGAAGCGATGAAGACCAACGTTGCTGTGACGGCCACGTTCACGCCCGGTTCGTCTTGGTCGTACACGTTGACCACCACTCCGGCCAAGACCAATCTTGGATCTGACTACAAGGGCAGCAGCCTGGCGGTCAGCACGGCGGTGGCCTCTGCCGCAAATGCCATCACTTTCGACCCGCGCCGGAACACCATTGGGCCGACTCCCGCCGCCGTAGAGAAAATGGTCACCATCACGTCCAAATATGGCCGGGTGCTTTGTTTGGAGGTGACGCCGGAGTCGGCCATGCGGTTATGCACAACTAGCGGGCTGGTGGGCTATCCGGCCTGCAACTAGAGGATCGAGTCATGCGCCAGAAAGGTTACAGCCTAGTCGAACTGATGGTATCCCTGGTCTTGGGGATGATCGTCATCGGGGCGGCCATGGGTGTCTACATTGGTACCTTCATCGGCAACTCCAGCCAGATGAAGATGGCGCGCCTGAATGGCGATCTGCGCATAGTGCTGACCCAGGTTACCCGCGATTTGCGCCGCGCCGGTTATACCCACTGGACCTTGCCTCAATTGGCCGTGGGCAATTATTTGAATAGTCCCCAGGCTTCGCCGACGATGGCCGCCAGTGCTGCCGATATCCGGTATGACGAAAATTCGAACGGGACCGCTGAGACCGCCGAGGATTACGGTTTCCGGTGGGCGGATTCGAATGGCGACGGCACCAACGACAAGATTCAGGCGCGTATCGGCACCGGCACATGGTCCGACCTTACCGATCCGGCCGTGATCCGTATCACGAATTTCAATATCACAGACAATTCTCCAACAGCGGTCAATCCGACTGGCGCCGCCGCCGCAGTCACCGTGCCGATTTACACGGTCGATATTGCCGGCCAACTGGTGTCGGATGCGACGGTACAGCGCTCGATACGGGAGACGGTTCGAATCCGTAACCCGATTCTGGTGCCGAATCCGTAAATCATGAGCAATGGGGCCTGAGATGAAGAGTCCGAACCAGCATCGATTACCGGGCAACGCCTTTGGTGCGCCGCATCTACAGAGAGGGTATGCCACTCTGGGCATCGGTGTGGTTTTGCTGTTCATGCTCACCCTGATGACGGTCTACCTGTCCAAGAGCGGCATCATCGATCTGCGCACATCTGCGGACAAGGCGCGTCATGCCGAGGCCTTGGCGACCGCCGAGGCGCGCCTGGACACCGGTGTTGCCTGGATGTCGGTGCAGACAAACCGGGATTCCCTCACGCCGGCCACATGGGCGCTATGCACCGACGGAACGATTACCGGCTCATTGCCGGGCGCGGTCACCAATGCGGCCTGGCAGGCGGCGTTCGGCGACGTAAATGGCGACGGTACCGTCGACTGGCGTTGCCAATGTCGCCAAGCCACCTCCACGGGCGCGGCGACCACATGCGGAGCCGATACGGTTTACCTGGCTACGCCCAGGGCTACGCCGGGGGCGGTCTATTTTCTGGCCGCGGGCGGCCAGTCGGTGGATGCCTCGGCCAACGTGGTGGTCAAGCAGGGGCTGTATTTCTACAACGCCATCTTCCCGGGTTCGCCCAATGGTCCGCCGCCGCTCATGGGAGCGGGCAATATTCCGCTCAACGGTACCTTCAATGTGGTCGCCAATCCCAATGGCGGCGGCCAGGGGGTGCCGGTCAGCATATGGAGCAAGGCGACCATCGACGACCCGCAGGGCGCTTCCAAGACCTGCCATGCCGAGGATTACGTCGGCGGCTGCACCAACCCGCTGAGCAAGAAGGATGTCAAGGGCGTGGATATCGTGGACGGCGATACCACGAATTTCCCGCCGGACATGTTCGAGTACGTCTTCGGCGTCAATACGGCCAACTATGACGTGGTCAAGCGGCAAGCCACGCAAGTGGCGAACTGCACGTCGTTGGGGCCGAGTTCGACCGGTTTGATCTGGGTTACCGGCGCCTGCACGATACCCGTGAACACCACGATAGGTTCAAGTGCCCACCCCGTCGTGCTGGTCGTGGAAACGGCCGATTTCCGAATGAACGCCAATTCGACATTCTTCGGCCTGGTGTTCGCCTTCGATCCGAACGGCAATGCCGGGAGCATGACCATGAACGGCGGCGCCACGTTGAACGGGGCGATCCTGTCCAACGACAACGTGGAGATGGGTATCAACATCAACGGCACCTTCAACATGATCTACGACCTGCCGACGATGAATACCATCATCGACCCCGAAAACAACTTCCTCAAGCTGATGGTCAGGATGCCCGGAAGCTGGGCGGACTACCTTTAGTACATGACAGGCGAGGTGTGCACATGAAACCCGATTATCGCCGGATGGCTTATCTACCCAGGTTGCGGCGCAGTGCCGGCTCCGGACTCATCGAGGTTCTGGTGCTGATCTTCGTCATGGCGGTCGGTATGCTGGCGATGGGCAAGATGCACACCGTCCTGATCAGGGATGGCGGCACGGCCAACAACCGCGCCATCGCAACCTCGCTGGCGCAGGAAAAACTCGATGACCTGCGCGGCTTCAAGTGGATCAATGCCACTCAGGCGGCGGCCAACGGCGACAATTGCGCCGATGCCGGCATGTTCTGCTATTCGGAGATCGCCGACAATTCCGGTGGCTTCATCCTCGCCGGGGATGTCACCGTGGGGAATACAACCTTCGCACTTTCCTGGCAGTGCTTCCTGACCGATACCGCCACGACCTGCCCCAATCCGAGCGACAACGTCACCTTCAAGACCGTCGTGGCCACGGTCGCCTGGACCGACCAGAACGGTGCGCATACGGTTGTCTTGCGTTCGGCCCTGGTCAGGGACGATCCCCTGCTGACGTCGTTCTCCGCCGATGGCGGCGAGGGTGCCCCGGCGTATGGCCCCAAGGTCGAATACACACCGGGCGCCGCGCCTGACATCGTCGCTGTCCCCATCGCCCAAGGCGAGGTCAACAAGGAAACCAGCAAGCCCCTTCCGGACGTGGTTTCCGCTGGCAAGAGCGTGGCAACGTCGTTCGAGACGGTGACCTATGCCCTTGGCAGCCCGGATTACAAACAGGTTCTGGACGACTTCATCACGGTAAGCTGCGTCTGCAAGTTCACCTCGGATGGCACCGGCTATCCGGCCTCGTATTATTACTACGACAGTGATGCCAAGTCGTTGAAGGTCAAATACCCCACCGACGCCGACATGGTGACGACGCACCGTGGCGTGCCGGATGGAAATGGCCAACATACCCTGTGTACCAAATGCTGCCGTGACCACCATGACCTGCAGACCAATACGGCGACTGCGCTTTATGACCCCAACCGCCCATCGACCGATTACACGGCGGACGGCGACCACAAGCATTATTTTTACGCCGACGGCACGGGCAGCAATCCGGCCTTGGGCCTGACCGAGGTCACGGTCGCGGCCAATGCGAAATACCTGGAGGCATGCCGGTTCTTGCGCGTGGACGGCTTCTATCGCCTGCTGCAAGATTGGTATGCGAAGGATCTCGTCGTCATGCCGAAGGACAACTACCTGACCAATGCGTCGACGCTGTCCGCCTATCAAACTTATGTCAGGAATGTCCTGCGCTACTACTCCCGTAGCAACTGTACCGCGGCTGGCGGCACCGGCTGCGACAGCATTACCCAACCGTCCGCGCCGCTGAAGTCCTCGCTGGTGGAGCGCAACCTTTCCAATGCCAGCGGCAGCCACCAGTTGCTTTCGCGGGCGATCTACCTGGACAAGGTCTACGGCAAGACTGCGCCGCGTACCCTGGATAGCACCTATTACACGACACTGGCCACCAAGATCGTTGCCAACCAGAGCGATGCCACCAAGGTCTGGCTCGATATCGTGCCCTTCAACGAGGTGAATACGACGCTGCTGACCAGCTGGTATTCCACCAATAGTAGCGTCAGCGTGACGAACGCACCGATTGCCGACGTGACGTCCGCCGATGCCAACTACTATGGCGTATACAGCCGTGGTCTCTACACTGTCGTTTCTGGCGGCAACGCCAACATCTACGCGGTGCTGCTGCCCAGTACCAGCGGCCTGACCGGCGGGGCACTGCAAGGTACCTATACGGGTGCCAAGGATTACGATCCGACCACGCTTGCCGATACCGGCACGGCCATCCCCTATTCCAGCGAGATCGGCATCGACCGTCACGACCACAGCACGGCTTTGCGGTCGTGGGATTACCTCAACATCTCGACCACCACGAGCGCCGGTATCTCGGGCGAGATTCGCCTCGGCAACGCGCTGGGCTCCAGCTATTACAGCATCATTGCGGTCAAGGCCGTGCGGACTTCGGACGGCGCGGAAACCGCCTGCACCATCAGTGGCGAAGGCAACGTCAAGGGCTTCTCCTGCCCGGTCAGCAGCGGCTTTACCGGCCGGTTGCGGATTGTCCAGACCACCGGTACGGGCGCCTTCTTCGACTACGGTACCGATGGTGTGTACGACACCGAGAGCGTGGGCGGCTACCAGTACGAGTCTTCGGAACTCGTGAACGTGACCGGACCGACCAACGGCGGCGTGTTCTGGCTGTTCTCGCATACCGCGGAAGTGCGCGGCACGGTTTCCTGCAGTACGGATACGATCTGCACGCAGGTTCAGGCCACGACCAGCACGGGCGGCACCTGCACCATCAGCGGCGGTACCGTCACCTGTCCGGTCACGCTGGACTCCGCCAGCAAGACTTGGAGCGGCACCGTCACCTTCGCCAACAAGACCGGGTTCAGCAACTACATCAGCGCCAGTGCGTCGACCTGTGGTTCCAGTGACGGGACTTCGGCGAAGCCGACCGGTACCCTGAATGCAGGACCGACAGACCTGCCCTCCGCGCTGACCTTCTGTGCCACATCCGGGACTGTGCTCGCGCCTTGCACGCTGGGGTCGACGACCATCCAGAGCGGTGAATCGCTGACGGCGTTCTCGTCTCTGACGAAACTCTGGCCGGGAACGTGTTCGCAGATCAGCGAGCTGCGGTATTGCAACAGCGGTACGCTGAGCGATCCGAGTGGGACTGGAACCTACATTTACGATTCCTGCAACCAGACTTCGGTAGCGCCAGTGCCGGCTTGGACAGGTACTACGAATCCCAAGCATTTGGCTTGGGCTGCGATTTCGGGTGCCAGTGGCTACAACGTTTATACGTGCACCAGTAGTTTCAATACGGCACCGGCGACATCGAGTTTGTGCACGCCAACAACCCTAACGGGTAATAACATCCCCGATCTCACCTACTACCCGACTCCGGGCAAGAAAGACCTGATCTGTATCGTAATCAAGGCCACTGCCGGGGCTTCCTTGAGCGATGCGAGCAGCAGGATGTGTATCCATAGGGATAACGCAGGCTCGACATATACTTATTACTAATTTGGCCAGTGGCCGAGGCTGGGTAGATCAACCCAGCCTCGGCCCAGGTCCTGTAAGGGCAATCTAGATGTTGCTGTGCTGATGGTGTCGACAGGTAAATAGCCGTCGCTTATGAGGCGCCAAGATAAGGCGCCCATGGGGTTGGGTTGTAAATGACACAGGGAGTGTGGTCATGGAAGTTCCGCGTGCCTGGAGCCCGAGGGGCTCCGTGGGGTTGTCATTGGTCGAATTGCTGGTGACGCTGGTCGTGTCGTCCACCCTGCTGGTGGTCGCCGTACCGGCAATTACCAATCTGTTGTCCGAGAGTCGCCTACGCGGCGCAGTGGATAACTTCACGGCGTATCTGCGCCATGCGATGGCCGAATCGACCAAGCGCGGCCGGAGTGTCTCGGTAGTTTTCAGCGTTGCCGAGGGCAATGCTGAATGGTGCTACGGCATGAGCGAGGCGAGCAGTTGCAATTGTGCCGTGGCAGGTTCCTGCGTCTATGATGGCGTCGAGCGAGTCGTGGCGAGTACCGACTATCGGGGCGTTGCTGTAGACGTGGCGGTCGCGCAAGGACGTTTTTCCTTCCAGCCTAGACGCAATACGGTAACGGCCGGGCACGTAACCTTTATCGCTGCGAATCGCAAGGCGCTGAGTGTAGTAATAAGCGGATATGGTCGCATCCGAAGTTGTTCGCCCTCGGGCGAGGCCAATCTGGCCGGCTATCCCGTATGTTGATCGCGATGGCGACAGGTCTGGTTTCTCCGGTGTGTATAAAAATTGTCCTGACACCATCCGGTTCGACTTGAGGATAATTACTTGCCATGAGCAAACGGTCCCAAACACGTCTGCCGGATTTCCGCAATCTGGGCGTGATATTGCGCAGTTTCCTCCTGGTCGAGGGCGGGGCTTACCTTGTCCTGCTCACCACCGAGGCTGGGTTCGGAGACGCCTCGAAAGCGTTCGTCGACACCGGTGTATTGCGGGAACCGGTGCTGCTCGTAGCAATGGCGTCGCTGTTCGGGATGTCGCCTTTGCTCGGGCGCCTGTCCTATCGGCTGGGCGTCTTTCTGGTGCTGGTGCTGGTTTTCGTGTCCGGGCTTCTGGTCCATGCCGGCTATGGCTACTGGCTTGCCGTCGAGATGGCGGGGGGCGCCGTCAGGACCGGTTTGCTTGCGACCGCTATGGCCGGAGTCATGCTGGCTTATTTCAACTGCCGCTATCGCATCCTTTCGCCGGCTC
Organism: Thiobacillus sp.; assembly: GCA_013335435.1. GTDB lineage: Bacteria > Pseudomonadota > Gammaproteobacteria > Burkholderiales > Thiobacillaceae > Parasulfuritortus. The sequence continues at coordinate 10,182 of JAAXVP010000059.1, forward strand.
TCTCGGAAGCGCGGCTGATGGCCCTTCAGGCCCGCATCCGGCCGCATTTCCTGTTCAACAGCCTGAACACCGTTCTGGGGTTGATGCGGGAGGATGCCCGCAAGGCGGAACAGGTGCTGGAAAACCTGGCCGAGCTTTACCGGGCCTTGCTGTCGGAAGCGGGTACGCTGGTGCCCTTGGCCAAGGAACTGGAACTCGCTCGTGCCTATACGGAAATCGAAATGATGCGCCTGGGTGACCGTCTGCGGGTGAATTGGCAGTGCCAGGAGTCGGCCCTGGATGCCTTGGTCCCGCCCCTGATCCTACAGCCCTTGCTGGAGAATGCCGTCTATCATGGGGTGGAGCCGGCGGAATCCGGCGGCGAGGTGGGGGTGGCGATCTTCCTGAAGGGCGACCAACTCAACCTGGTGATGCGCAACCCCTGTGCGGCGCCGTCGCAGCGACAGGCGGGCAACCGCATGGCGTTGGAGAATATCCGCGAGCGGCTGGACCTGCATTTCGATGCCGAGGCCGAGATGAGTAGCTATAGGGCGGGGGATGAGTTCGTGGTGCAGATACGGATGCCATACAAGCATGCCTGAAGCGATCAGGGTATTCATCGTCGACGACGAGGCGCCCGCGAGGGCGCGTCTGCGCCGCCTGCTGGATGATTGCGCCGACACCATGCCGAATGAAGTGGTCGGCGAGGCGGCCTCCGGTCCCGCTGCCTTGGCGGAACTGGAACAGGTGGTGGCGGACGTAGTCCTGCTGGATATCCGCATGCCCGGCATGGACGGCGTCGAGGTGGCGCGTCGCTTGGCCGGTCAGGCGGGAGCGCCGCAAGTCGTCTTCGTGACGGCATACGATGCCCATGCCGTGACGGCGTTCGAACTGGGGGCGCGGGATTATCTGTTAAAGCCGGTCCGGGTCGAGCGCCTGATCGAGGCCCTGCGTCGGGTGATGCCGGCGGGCGGTCCGAGGATGGACCGGTTCATTACCGTGACCGATCGCGGTCGCGTCATGCGGGTGCCATTGGACGAGGTTCTGTACCTGCGGGCGGAACTGAAATACGTCACCTTGCGTACGCGGGAGCGGGAGTTCGTTCTCGACGAGCCCCTGACCAAGCTGGAAGAGGGGTTCCCCGACGACCTGCTGCGCATACACCGGAGCTGCCTGGTCAATCGCCGTCAGCTTGCCGGCTTCGAGGTCCGGCGCGATGGCGAGGATAGCCATTGGGTGGCCTTGCTCACGGATTGGCCCGAGACCTTGCCGGTTTCCCGGCGCCAGGCCCACGTGATCCGTGAGTTCCGTCAGGTCGGCCCGGATTGAGCGGGGCGGGATAACGTATTAATATCGCGGAAAATTATCTGGAGATGGAACATGAACCCGTTTAGCGCCTACAACCTGCCTATCACCCTGGTGGTGGCCCTGATCGCCTGGGCTTGGTTTAGCCTGATTTCCGCCTTGGTGGCTTCGCTGTTCTAAAGCATTCGTCGTTCCCGCGTATGCGGGAACCCAGTTGATCAAGGTTCTGGATTCCCGCCTGCGCGGGAATGACGGATAAAAAAGCCCGGCATCGCCGGGCTTTTTTATTGTCAGGCGACCAGGGCCGCCTTCATCTTCTGCAAGGCCTTGGCCTCGACCTGGCGCACTCGTTCGGCCGAGATGCCGTATTCGGCGGCCAGTTCGTGCAGGGTGGCGGGGTTTTCCTCGTTCAGCCAGCGTGCCTCGACGATATGCCGGCTGCGCGGGTCCAGGCTGGCCAGGGCGTGCTTGAGACCGTGGCTGGCAAGATGATCGCGCTCGCCGCGCTCGATGTGATCGGTCGGATCGCCGTTCGGGGCGGCCAGGTAGGCGATCGGCGCGAAGCCGTCCTCGTCGTCGTCGGAGTTGGACTCCAGGGCGACATCCTGGCCATACATCCGGACTTCCATTTCCTTGACGTCGGATTCGTTGACGTTGAGGGTCTGGGCCATGTCCCGGATTTCGGTTTCGCCGAGGGCGCCGCTGCCCTGCTTCATGCTGCGCAGGTTGAAGAACAACTTGCGCTGGGCCTTGGTGGTGGCGACCTTGACCAGGCGCCAGTTCTTCAGGATGAACTCGTGAATCTCGGCCTTGATCCAGTGCACGGCGAAGGAGACCAGGCGCACCCCGCGCTCGGGGTCGTAGCGCTTGACCGCCTTCATCAGGCCGACGTTGCCTTCCTGGATCAGGTCGGCATGGGGTAGTCCGTAGCCGAGATAGCCGCGCGCGATCGACACGACCAGGCGCAGGTGCGACAAGACCAGCTTGCGGGCGGCCTCCAGGTCGTCCTGCTGGCGGAAACGGGTGGCCAGTTCGTGTTCTTCCTCGGAACTCAGGATCGGGAAGCGGTTCACCGCCTGGATGTAGTTGTCCAGGCTCCCCAGCGTGCTGGGCACGGGAAAATGCAGGGTGTCGGTAGTCATGGGTTCAACCTCCGGTACGCTTTGACGCAATTTTAGCACTCACTGATAGAGAGTGCTAACCGGATAAAGTTCCGCCCTATTCCAACTTGCTGAGGCTGCGGTTGACTGCCAGGAAGGCCCCCAGGAAGCCGAGCAGGGCGGCGCCGGCGAGCAGGGCTACGCTGTCGACGAGGCTGAGGCCGGAAAGGGAGAGCTGGCTGCCCAAGGCGGCGGCCAGCCTGGTCAGGGGACCATCCAGGACCAGCAGGCCGGCACTGACGATGGCCCAGCCGGCCAGGCCGCCGAGCAGGCCCTGCAGGGCGCCGAAATACAGGAAGGGGCGGCGGATGAAGCGATCGGTGGCGCCGATCAGGCGGGACACCTCGATTTCCTCGCGCGCGGCGTAGATCTGCAGCCGGATGGTGTTGCCGGTGATCGCGGCCAGGGCCAGCCCCAGGAGCGCGGCCAGGAAAATCACCAGATCGTGGCCGAAGCCGATCAGGGCGGCCAGGCGCTTGGCCCAGTCGGAGTCCAGCACCAGGCTGTCGACGCCGGGTAAGCCCTTGCATTCGGCCGCCAGGCGCTCGACCAGGTTCGGGTCGGTTTCGGCCGGGGCGACCATGATGGCGTCGGGCAGCGGGTTTTCCGTCAGGCCGGCGGTCAGGTCGGTGAGCCCGGCGTCGCTCAGGCGCTTGAGGCCGTCGGCCTTGGCGACGAAACGGGTGCGCGCCACGTCCGGACGCTGGGCCAGCTTGCGGGCGAGCTGACGCCCCTGATCCTCGTCCAGCTTGGTGTCCAGGTAGAGGGTGATTTCAGCGCGGGCCTGGGCGCCGCCCGCCATGCGGTCCAGGTTGGCCAGGGCCAGATAGAGGCCGGCCGGCAGCGCCAGGGCGATGCCGATCACCAGGATGCTGAACAGGCTGGCGAACGGCATGGCACGCAGGGTTTGCAGGGCCAGGCCCAGGCTGTGCAGATTGTGCTCGAACCAGGCCTTCATGGGTTCAGCCTGCCGTCGGCCAGGTTGATGACGCGACCGCCGTAGCGGCCGACCAGGGCGAGGTCGTGGGTGGACACGATGACGGTGACACCGACCTGGTTGAAGGTCTGGAACATGTCCATGATGTCGTGGGCGTAATCCTCGTCCAGGTTGGCGGTCGGCTCGTCGGCGAGCAGCAGGGGCGGCCGGCTGACGATGGCGCGGGCGATGCACAGGCGTTGCTGCTCGCCGCCGGACAGGGTGATCGGGCGGGCGCGCTCCTTCTTGAGCAGGCCGACCTTGTCGAGCGCGGCGCGCACCCGCTTGGCCGCCTCGGTGCCGCCCAGGCCCTGGATGTGCAGGGGCAGGAGTACGTTGTCGGACACGGAGCGGTCGTAGAGCAGCTTGTGGTCCTGGAAGATCAGGCCGATGTTGCGCCGGAAGTAGGGCAGGGCGGAACGGCGGATACGGTTGAGGTTCTGGCCGCTCACCATGACCACGCCGCTGGTCGGCCGTTCGATGGCGGCGATGAGCTTGAGCAGGGTGCTCTTGCCGGCGCCGGAATGGCCGGTCAGGAAGACCAGTTCGCCGCGATCGATGGTCAGGCTGACCCGCGACAGGGCCTCGTGGCCGCCGGGGTAACGCTTGGTGACGTCGGAGAACTCGATCATCGAGGGCTGCGTCGCGGCAGCGACTCGAAAGACC
>JAAXVP010000337.1 GCA_013335435.1 Thiobacillus sp.
GCGGCCGGCACGGCCGACCCCTTCGAGGCGGCCCGCATCAATGCCGAGCTGCTCGACCAGGGCTACGTCTACAGCGGCGGCTACGGCCGTCACTGCAAACCGCATTTCTTCCTGGCCGAGCTGACCCGGCGCGAGCGCCGGGACGGCTTCGACATCTACGTCTCCGGGCGCGAACTGGCGCGCGACCTGGAGGCGCCGCCCGGCATGTACCTGGATCGCACCCTGTTCATCCGCACCGAGGCGCTGCGTCGCTGGCTGTGGGAGAAATACGAGGAATGGCGCTGGAATCGCAAGAACCCCGCCATGGGCCGGGCGGTCGCCGCCTACCCGTTCGCGGACGATCCGGAAGCGGCCCTGGATGCCATGACCTCGACTGAACAGGAATCGGTGATCCTGCACGAGCTGGGCGAGGCGCGCCTCGGCGAGACGCTGGGTGAGGCCTGGGAGGCCCTGCTGGTCGCAGTGCTGCGCGGCCGGGCCGAGATCATGGTGCGCGCGGTACGCGACCTGCTGGCCGATTGCCAGGTCACCCTGCCCGGCCTGATCGAGCGTGGCGAGCCCGCCGCGTTGCACTTCTTCTTCGCCAACTTCGTCGGCATGCGGCGCCAGCTGGCTCCTGAATTGGCGGCGGCCTACGAGGCCTGGGTCGAGCATGGTTCGTGGCAGGGCCTGGCCGATGCCGCCGCGGCAAGCCGGGAGCGCTGGCAGGTGTTGGTCGGGGAGTTGCTGGCCATGCATGCGGCGCTGGGCGACGCCGTGGGTGCGGAGATCGAGGCCAGGCTGGCGCCGCGCATGAAGTGCTGAGGCAGGCCCGGAGTAGTATTGCCTAACCGCTGTGGGACTGGCTTGCCGGCGTTCCGCATGGGTATAGAATCCCCGCATCCGGTCGCGTAGGAGAAGCGCGGCACGGTCCCGAACACGACAAGCATGCCGCGCCCCGTCCGCATTGTCCCCGCGGCGAGCGGGCCGGACGAACCGATGTTTCCAGGCGCCCTTGGCGATGGAGGAGAACGCAGTTGAGCGAGTTGCCGACCATCCTGGTCGTCGATGACGAGCCGCGCTCGCAGGAAGCCCTGCGGCGCACCCTGGAGGAGGACTTCGAGATCCTCACCGCCTCCGGCGCGGCCGAGGCCCTGGACCTCATGGCGGACCACCGCATCCACGTCGTCCTCAGCGACCAGCGCATGCCCGGCATGAGCGGCGTCGCCTTCCTGCGCCAGGTGCGCGAGGCCTGGCCGGACACCGTGCGCATCATCATCTCCGGCTACACCGACAGCGAGGACATCATCGCCGGCATCAACGAGGCCGGCATCTACCAGTACCTGCTCAAGCCCTGGCACCCGGACCAGCTCCTGCTCACCCTGCGCCGGGCCGCCGAGCTGCAGCGCCTGCAAACCGAACACCACCGCCTGACCCTGGAGCTGCGCGCCGCCGAGCCCTATGTGCGCGACCGGGTCGGCGCCAGCCGCCAGCGCCTGCGCCAGGCCTTCGACCTCGGCAACATCGTGCGCAGCCCGGCCAGCCCCATGCAGGCCGTGTGCGAGATGGTGGCGCGGGCCGCGCACTACGACGTTCCCATCCTGCTGGAAGGCGAGTCCGGCACCGGCAAGGAGCTCCTGGCCCGGGCCGTCCACTACGCCGGCGGCCGCGCCGACAAGCCGTTCGTGGTGGAAAACTGCGGCGCCCTGCCGGACAACCTGCTGGAATCGGAACTGTTCGGCCACAAGAAGGGCGCCTATACCGGCGCCGCCGAGGACCGTATCGGCCTGTTCCAGCAGGCGCACGGCGGCACCCTGTTCCTGGACGAGATCGGCGAGACCTCGGCGGCCTTCCAGGTCAAGCTGCTGCGCGTCCTCCAGGAAGGCGAGTTCCGGCCCCTGGGCAGCAACCGGACGGTCTCGGTGGACGTGCGCATCGTCGCCGCCACCAATCGCGACCTCGCCGCCGAGGTCAAGGCCGGGCGCTTCCGCGAGGACCTCTACTACCGCCTGGCCACGGTGCCGATCCGGGTGCCGGCCCTGCGCGAGCGGGCCATGGACATCCCCGAGCTGGCGCGCGCCATCCTGGTCCGGAGCAGTACGGCGCTGGGCCGCCGGGTCGACGGCTTCGCGCCCGAGGTGATGCGTTGCCTGGCCGCCTACGCCTGGCCGGGCAACGTGCGCGAGCTGCAGAACGAGATCCAGCGCATGCTGGTCCTGTCCGACCGCGCGGTGCTCGATCTCGACGTCCTGGCCGGTCACATCCGGCAACTGTCGTCGCTGGCGCCCAACCCCGAGGCCGATACCGGCGGCCGCCTCGATGCCCAGGAGGCGCGCGTCCTGTCCGAAACCCTGCGCCGGCACGCCGGCAACCTCACCCACGCTGCCAGCGAACTGGGCCTGTCGCGCCTGGGCTTGCGCAACAAGCTGCGCCGGCTCGGCGTCAGCGTGCCGGTGCGCGGCCGCGGCCGGCCGGCGCGGATCGCGGCGGACGACGATGTCTGAGATGCGCCCAACGCTTCCTTTCCCCCAGCCCCTCCCCCTCGAGGGGGTAGGGGTGCGCGGCAGCGCGGGAGAGGGTGGCGTCGGGCCGCTCCGCATGCCATGACACAGGCTGGCGAAACCTCCATGCCCCTCAACCTGCTCTGGCTGCAATCCGGCGGCTGCGGCGGCTGCACCCTGTCCCTGCTCAACGCCGAGCAGCCGCACCTGGTCGACCGCCTGACCGACGCCGGCATCCGGGTGCTCTGGCATCCCAGCCTGAGCGAGGAGACCGGCGACGAGGCCCTGGCCATCCTGCGAGCCTGCGCCGAAGGGCGCGAGCGCCTGGACATCCTGTGCGTCGAAGGCTCCATCATGACCGGGCCGCGCGGTACCGGCCGCTGCCACATCCTGGCCGGCACCGGCCGGCCGATGGCGGACTGGGTGCGCGACCTGGCGGCGCGGGCGGGTCACGTCCTCGCCGTCGGCAGCTGCGCCGCCTGGGGCGGCATCACCGCCTCCGGCCCCAATCCGGGCGGCGCCACCGGCCTGCAATACGACGGCAATGCGCCGGGCGGCCTGCTCGGGCGCGACTTCCGCGCCGGCACCGGCCTGCCGGTGGTCAACGTGGCCGGCTGCCCCACCCACCCCGGCTGGGTGCTCGACACCCTGCTGGCCATCGCCCTGGGCGAGTTCCCGGCCGACCAGCTCGACACCCGCCAGCGCCCGCGCCTGTACGCCGACCACCTGGTCCACCACGGCTGCCCGCGCAACGAGTACTACGAATTCAAGGCCAGCGCGGAGAAGCCTTCCGACCAGGGCTGCCTGATGGAGAACCTGGGCTGCAAGGGCACCCAGGCCCATGCCGACTGCAACATCCGGCTCTGGAACGGCTCCGGCTCGTGCCTGCGCGGCGGCTACGCCTGCATACGCTGCACCGAACCCGGCTTCGAGTCGCCCGGCCATCCCTTCGAGCAGACCCCCAAGGTGGCCGGCATCCCCATCGGCCTGCCGTCCGACATGCCGCGCGCCTGGTTCGTCGCCCTGGCCGCCCTGTCCAAGTCCGCCACCCCCAAGCGGGTGCGCGACAACGCCGTGGCCGACCACATCGTGGC
>JAAXVP010000060.1 GCA_013335435.1 Thiobacillus sp.
CTCGCGGCTGGCTGGCGCCTGGCCCAATCCCTTCAATCCCAGCACCACGGTCTCCTTCGACCTGGAGCGGGCGGGACAGGCACGCATCGAAGTCTTCAACACCCTGGGACAGGCCGTGGCCGTGCTGGCGGACGAGAACCTGCCGGCTGGCAGCCATCAGCGCGTCTTCGACGCCTCGCACCTGCCCAGCGGCATGTACCTGCTGCAACTGGAGCTGGATGGCCGCCCGGCGGACCATCTCAAACTGATGCTGCTGCGCTGATTGTCTGAGACGTGATTCAGGGCGGCCGCCCTTCGGGGAGGCCGCCCTTTTTGTTTCCCGCGGCCGATTCATTCGGCGATGTCGCCGCCGCCTTTCTTCATCGCCTTGCCTTCGGCCGCCCGCTGCTTGCGCACCTCCTTGGGGTCGGCAATCAATGGCCGGTAGATCTCCACCCTGTCCTTGTCACGCAACGTGGCGTCCGGCTTGGCCAACTTGTTCCAAATACCCAGCTTGTTCTTGGCCAGGTCGATTTCCGGATGCTCGGCCAACAGGCCGGAACGCTCGATCGCTCCCTTGACCGTGCAGCCTTCTTCGACGGTCAGGCGGACCGTCTGCTGGCGGTCTCTGAGGGCATATATCACTTCGACATTGATCATCGCTCACCATAAACCTTCTCGGCCCGCTCGACGAAGGCATCGACCAGCGTACCGGCGATATGGCCGAACACAGGCCCGAGCACCTTCTGCAGCAGGTGACTGGAAAAATCGTATTGCAGCATGAATTCGACCTTGCAGGCCGTATCGCCGAGCGGCTTGAAGCGCCAATAGCCTTCCAGGCTGCGAAACGGACCACTCTTCAGCTTGAGTTGCATCTCCTCGGGGAAACGCTTGCTGTTGACCGTGGTGAATTGCTGCTGAACCTGCATGTAGCCGATGTGGATCGTCGCCTCCGTCGTCGTTTCGTCACGGAGATGCAAATCCGCACCTGCGCACCAGGGCAGGAACTTCGGATATTGCTCGACGCCATCAACCAGCCCGAACATTTCCGCCGGGGTATACGGCACCAGGACGGATTTAACGACTTGCGACATGACGAACGGGTATTAATGGCAGGACTGTTAAAATACACCAAATCACGCTGCCGGACCCGCCCTTCCCATGAGCATCATCGATAACCGCAAAGCCTTCCACGACTACTTCATCGAGGAAAAGTACGAGGCCGGGCTGGTGCTGGAGGGGTGGGAAGTCAAATCCATCCGGGCCGGCCGCATACAGCTCAAGGAGGCCTACGTGGTCCTGCGCAACGGCGCAGTCTGGCTGATCGGCTGCCACATCAGCCCCCTGGCCACCGCCTCGACGCATATCCACCCCGACCCCACCCGTTCGCGCAAGTTGCTCCTGCACGCCACCGAAGTGAATCGGCTGATCGGCAAGGTCGAACGCGCCGGCTATACCCTGGTCCCCCTCGACATGCACTTCAGCAAGGGTCGCGTGAAGCTGGAGATCGGCCTCGGCAAGGGCAAGAAGGAATATGACAAGCGGGCGACGGAAAAGGACCGCGACTGGCAGCGCGAGAAGCAGCGTCTGATGCGGAAGGAACTATGAACGTCCTCGACGGCGCGCTTTCGGCGCAAGCTCATGTCGGACTGCGACGCGAAGCCGGCAAAGGCGGCGCCGAGAAGCCGATCCGCGGACTGCCCGGCATCGCCGCCCTGGCCGACCTGGACGCCTTCGACGAGATTATCGATGCGCGCTCGCCGGGCGAGTTCGAGGACGACCACATCCCGGGGGCAATCAACCTGCCGGTCCTGGATAACGATGAACGCGCCCGCGTCGGTACCCTCTACAAGCAGGTATCGCCATTCGAAGCCAAGCGCCTGGGCGCTGCCCTGGTCTCGCAGAATATCGCCCGCCACCTGGAAACCTGGCTCGCCGACAAGCCGAAGAAATACCGCCCGCTGGTCTATTGCTGGCGCGGCGGCACCCGTAGCGGCTCGCTGACCCATGTCCTGCGCTCGGTCGGCTGGCAGGCCGCCCAGCTCGAAGGCGGCTACAAGGCCTATCGCTCGGCGGTGCTGGCCGATCTCGACCGCCTGCCCGAGGGGCTTCGCTTCATCGTCGTGTGCGGCCCGACCGGTGTCGGCAAGAGCCGTTTCCTGCGCGCCCTGACCGAGCTGGGTGCGCAGGTTCTCGACCTGGAGGACCTGGCTGCGCACATGGGTTCGGTCCTGGGCGCCTATCCGACCCGGCCGCAACCACCCCAGAAGCTGTTCGAAAGCCTGGTCTGGGACCGGCTGCGCCGTTTCGACCCGACCCGTCCGATCTATGTCGAATCCGAGAGCAAGCGGATCGGCAACCTGCATACTCCGGAAATCCTGCTGCGCCGCATGCGTGCCTCGACCTGTCTGAATCTGGAGGCACCGATCCCGGTGCGGGTGGCCCTGCTGAAAGAGGAATATGCCCATTTCCTGGCCGATCCGGCTCGCCTGGGCCAGGAACTCGACCGCCTGGCCCAGTTGCGCGGCCGCGATACCGTCACCGGCTGGAAAACCCTGGCCGAATCCGGTCGATGGGACGCACTCGTGGCCGACCTGCTGGAACGCCACTACGACCCGGCCTACCGGCGTTCGCTCGGGCAGAATTTCGTCATGAGTGCACAGGCCCCGTCCCTGATCCTGACCACGCCGGACAACGCTCACATCCGAGAACTCGCCCAGGGCATCCTTGACGGGGTCGGGGCTACTGCCTAAGTTGAGATCGTGACGGGAATTTGAAGGTCTGGTTTCCCGCCCTCCCTTCTCCAACCTTTTGTGCAGAAAGGAACACGATGTCCATAACCTGGATCATGGTGGCTAACGCCAGTCACGCCAAACTGTTTTCCAACAAGGGGCCGAACCAGGGCCTGGAACTGATCAAGGAACTCGAACACCCGGAAAGCCGCGAAAAGGCGGCCGAACTGGTCAGCGACCGTATTGGCAACTACGCCGGATCCGGCAGTTATGCCCAACCCACCAACCCGAAAGAGCACGAAGCCGAACGCTTCGCCCTGGAAATCGCCCACGAACTGGAACAGGGGCGGGTCAGCAACGCCTATGAAAAGCTGGTCGTGGTGACCTCGGCACACTTCATGGGCCTGCTCAACGGCCGTATCAGCCAGCAGGTCAAGGGCAAGATCAGCGAGAGCATCAACAAGGATTACACCCACCTGCCGATCAAGGAACTGACCGGGCAGTTGGCCAACCACGTGTTTCTATAGGAGAGCGTAACTTCCCAGCACGTCATAGCGCACACCCTGTGGGGTCGACACCGATTCCACGAGGACGAACCGCTCGGCCGACCACATGATCGGCTTGAAATCGCCCCACTCGGGCGAATCGGAAACCCGGCCGCGAGCCGGGTTTGCCATTGGGCACTCGGCCTTGCGCAACAGGGTGACGTGGGCCTTGTAGGGGCGGCGATCGAACGCGATCGCCAGTTCGGCCAATGCCGCCTCCAACTTCCCGACCAGGTCGAGCAGTTCGGCCGGTGGTGCGGAGGGCGACAGGAAAGCGATGCGGTTGTGGCGCCAACAATCAGCCCGATCGAAAACGACCCGGAAGGCCTTGGCATCGATCAAGGCGAGCCGGTCCAGCAAGGCCGGTAGGCGTTCGCGCGCCAGGTTGCCGATGAATACCAGGGTCAGGTGGATGGTCTCCGGCCGGGTCAGGCGCCCGCCCAGCAATATATGCAGACGCCCGCCCTCCCCGGCCAGGCGCTCGCGCACCGACGTGTCCGGCCACAGAGCCAGAAATAGCCTGGCCGGCTTCAGCTCCGCCGGATCAGGCATACCGCCTCGGCCGCGATGCCTTCGCCGCGTCCGGTGAAACCCAGCCTTTCCGTGGTGGTGGCCTTGACGTTGACGGCCTCGGCCGCGATGCCCAGATCGGCGGCGATATGATCCTGCATGGCCGCGATGTGCGGTGCCATCTTGGGCGCCTGGGCGATGATGGTGGCGTCGACGTTGCCGGTAAGCCAGCCGCGTTCGCCCAGCAGGCCGGCGACGTGGCGCAACAGTTCCCGACTGTCGATGCCCTTGTAACGCGGATCGCTGTCCGGGAAGTGGCGGCCGATGTCGCCCAGGCCGGCGGCGCCCAGGAGGGCGTCGCAGATGGCGTGCAGCAGCACGTCGGCATCGGAGTGGCCGAGCAGGCCACGCTCGTAGGCAATGTCGACGCCACCGATGACCAGTCGGCGTCCCTCGGCGAAGGCATGTACGTCGAAACCGTGGCCGACCCGTATATCCATCATTCTTCCTTCAAGTTCATGAACATATGCCGGTGCGGGATGTCCGCCTCGGCGAATTCGGGTCCGTCGGCGACGAAACCCAAGCGTTCGTAGAAACCCAGGGCATGACACTGGGCGTGCAGTTCCAGGCGCCCCAGGCCACGCCGGCGACCGCATTCGACGGCCAGGCCGAGCAAGGCGCTACCCAGGCCGCGACCGCGCCAGCCCGGCAAGACCGCCATGCGGCCGATGCGGCCGGCCGGCGTCAACCTGGCCACCGCCACCACGACACCGCCGGCCAGGGCGACAAACCAGTCGCATTCCCGGTCGCCGGTCTCCCACTCCATGTCTTCCGGTACCCGTTGCTCCTCGATGAACACGCTACGCCGCACCGCGGCGATGGCCGGCTCGTCCGCACGCCAGTCGGCGGGCCGGATTACCACGCCATCGGGTAGGGGCTTGGGCGGGTAGAACACGGTTAGAATAGCGTCTGTCATCCACCATGAGTTTGCCATGAAAGTCTACGGCATCCCCAATTGCAATACCGTCAAGAAGGCGCGGGTCTGGCTGGAAGAACGCGGCCTGACCTACGAATTCCACGATTACAAGAAACAGGGCGTGCCCGAGGCCCTGATGAGCAAGCTGCTCAAGGCCTACGGCCATGAGACCCTGATCAACCGCAGGGGGCCGACCTGGCGCAAGCTGCCGGCCGAGGTCCAGGATTCGGTCAACGACGCCGCCTCCGCCCTGGCCGTGATGGCGGCCAATTCCAGCGTGATCAAGCGGCCCATCGTCGAGCGCGACGGTCGTTACCTGTTCGGCTTCGACGCTGACGCCTACGCGGAATTCTTCCAGGCATGAGCGCCGCCCTCGAGTACGCCCGCGAACTGGTCAGCCGCCGTTCCATCACCCCCGAGGACGGCGGTTGCCAGGACTGGCTGGCCGGCCGGCTGGAGCCGCTCGGCTTCCGGATCGAGAAGGTCGTCACGGGCGGCGTCAGCAACCTGTGGGCACGCCGGGGCACGACCGCGCCGCTGGTCTGCTTCGCCGGCCACACCGACGTGGTGCCGACCGGCCCGGTCGAACGCTGGACCGACGACCCGTTCCGGCCCACGGAACGCGACGGTCGCCTGTACGGTCGCGGCGCGGCCGACATGAAGGGTTCGGTGGCCGCCTTCCTGGCCGCCGTCGAGGACTTCGTCACCGCCCATCCGGACCATTCCGGCTCGCTCGCCTGGTTGATCACATCGGACGAGGAGGGCCCCGCCGTGGACGGTACCGTACGCGTGGTCGAGCGCCTGGCCGAACGCAAGGAAACGCTGGATTACTGCATCGTCGGCGAACCGACCTGCTCGGCGGTGTTCGGCGACACCATCAAGAACGGCCGCCGCGGTTCCCTGCATGGCCGCCTGACCGTGAACGGCCAGCAGGGTCATATCGCCTATCCGCACCTGTGCCGCAACCCCATCCACCTGGCCGCGCCAGCCATCGCCGAGCTGGCCGCCACGGTCTGGGACCAGGGCAACGAGTACTTCCCGGCCACCACCTGGCAGATCTCCAACATCCATGGCGGCACCGGCGCCACCAACGTGGTGCCGGGTACGGTCGACATCGTGTTCAACTTCCGCTTCTCGACCGCCAGCACGGTCGAGGGTTTGCAGGAAAAGGTCCATGCCATCCTGGACCGCCATGGCCTCGACTACGGCCTCGAATGGGAGGTCGGCGCCAAGCCCTTCCTGACCCCGCGCGGCAAACTGGTCGATGCCCTGGCGGCGGCGATCCTGGAGACCACCGGCGTGGCGACCGAGCTGTCGACCACCGGCGGCACCTCGGACGGCCGCTTCATCGCCGACATCTGCACGGAAGTGGTCGAGTTCGGCCCGATCAACAAGACCATCCACCGCATCGACGAGAGCGTCGGCGTGGCTGAAATCGAGCAACTGGCGGACATCTACCGCCGCACCCTGGAGAAACTCCTTCATGTTTGACGTTGCCGCCCGCGAGTTGGCCAGCGTGCGCGATTGGCTGCGCTTCGCCGTGTCGCGCTTCAACGAGGCCGGCCTGTTCTTCGGCCACGGCAGTACCGATGCCTACGACGAAGCGGCCTACCTGATCCTGCATACCCTGCGCCTGCCCATCGACCGCCTCGATCCCTTCCTGGACGCCCGCCTGCTGCCCGAGGAAAGCGTCCGTCTGGCCGACATCCTGCGCCAGCGCGTCGAGAAGCGCGTACCGGCGGCCTACCTGACCGGCGAGGCCTGGCTGCAAGGCTATCGTTTCCATGTCGACGAGCGGGTCATCGTGCCGCGTTCCTTCCTGGCGCCGATGATCCTGGAGCAGTTCGCGCCCTGGCTCGACCAGCCGGAACGGGTCCGGCGCGCCCTCGACCTGTGCACCGGCTCCGGCTGCCTGGCCATCCTGCTCGCCGAAGCCTTTCCCGACGCCGAGGTCGATGCCGTCGACCTGTCCGTCGACGCCCTCGCCGTGGCACAGCGCAACGTCGAGGAATACCGTCTCCCGGACCGTGTCCACCTGATCCACAGTGATCTGTACCAGAATCTGGCCGGGCAGCGCTACGACCTGATCGTCTCCAATCCTCCCTATGTCAACGCCCGTGCCATGGGTGCGCTGCCGCCGGAATACTGGCACGAACCGGAGATGGCCCTGGCTTCGGGCACCGACGGCCTCGACGCCGTCCGCACCATCCTGCGCGAGGCCCCCGCCCATCTCAATCCGGGCGGTCTGCTGGCGGTGGAGATCGGTCACAACCGGGACGACCTGGAAGCGGCCTTCCCCGATCTGGAACTGATGTGGCCGGAAGTCGAGTGGGACGCCGACACCGTCTTCCTCGTCCATCGCGAACAACTTCTAACGCCTTGACTTATCGCGTATCGTCAGCGCCCTGACATACGCGCACACACCCAACGGAACCGAACATGGAACAAATCGACGTTTTCCTGACCTCCCTGGCCTCGTTCTGGTCCGAACTGGCCAGTTTCGTGCCGCAACTGCTTGCCGCCCTGGTCCTGTTGTTCATCGGCTGGGTCCTGGCCAAGATCGCCCGCACCGGGGTCATGCGCCTGCTCAAGCTGATGAACTTCGAGCGCGCCGCGGAAAAATCCGGCCTCGAGGCCTTCCTCAAGCACGCCGAACTGGAAGTATCGGTAGCCGCCATCCTGGGCAACCTGGCCTACTGGACCATCATCCTGGTAATGATCGTGTTCGTCGCCAACTCGCTCGGCCTGCATGTCGTCGCCGACCTGTTCAACCGGGTCGTGCTCTATATACCGAACGTCATCGTCGCCATCCTGGTGCTGGTGTTCGGCACCATCCTGGCCCGCTTCATCAACCGGCTGGTGTTCGCCTGGCTCAGCAACGTCGAATTCGAGGGCGCCCTGACCGTTTCGACCTTCTCGGAATACGCCATGCTGGTGTTCGTGTTCTTCATGGCCATGGAACAACTCCAGATCGCCAACGAGCTGCTCACCGCCGCCTTCGTCATCGCCTTCGGCGCCATCGGCCTGGCCTTCGCCCTCGCCTTCGGCCTGGGCGGACGCGACTGGGCGGCACGGGTGATCGAGGAACACACCGGCAAGGACAAGAAGGACTGACGCGTTACCGGCATAACCGTCCATTCCCATGCCGCCAGGCAAACGCTGAACCAACCAAGTACGGTCATTGCGGGCCTGGCGCGGCAATCCAGCCCGTCGGCAATAATCGACATCTTCTGGATCGCCACGTCGCTGCGCTCCTCGCGATGACAGAGCGATTCAGCGACTCCCTGGTAGGCGGTATTACTTAAAGTTGATCGCGATACAAGCCTATAATCGTATAACTTTTGGCATAAACCTCTTCATCATGGTCAATCGCCGCGCCGGATGGTCAGCATGCTGCCTCTGATCAGTGCCGCGCCTGATTCGAGCCTGCTCTATACCAGCCACTACGACCCGCTCCTGGTTGCGTTTTCGGTCGCGATCGCGATCTTCGCCTCCTATACGGCCCTGCTGGTGGCGGAGCAGATCTCACGCACCAGCCTGGCGCACATACGCCGTGTCTGGACCGCCATCGGCGGCACCGCCATGGCGGCCGGCATCTGGGCCATGCACTTCGTCGGCATGCTGGCCCTCAACCTGCCCTGCCGGACCGCCTACGACCCGCTGATCACCCTGGTCTCCATGGTGCCAGCCCTGCTCGCCTGCACCCTGGCACTCTCCCTGGTCGCGCGGCCGAGCATCGGCACCCCGCGCCTGCTCGGCGGCGGCGTCCTGATGGGCGCCGGCATCGGTACCATGCACTACGCCGGCATGGCCGCGCTCAGGCTGGACGGCATCGTCCGCTACGACATCTCCCTGTTCCTGCTTTCCATCGTGGTGGCGGTGGTCCTGGCCATCCTGGCCCTGTGGATCAAGTTCCAGTTGCACCGTTGGAACCTGTACCGGCGCGGCAACGCGATCGCCGCCGTGGTCATGGGCCTGGCGGTATCGGGCATGCATTACACCGGCATGGCCGCCGCCTATTTCATCCGCGAGGGCGATGTCGCCATCCCGGACTCACAGATCACCCCGACCCTGTTGGCCACCGTGGTCCTGACCGTCACCGCGGTCATCATCCTCACCACCTTGGCGGCGGTGTTCGCCAGCCGGGCGTCCCTGTCCCTGCGGGCACGCAGCCTGAGGATTCCCGCCCTGCTGCTGATGGTCTGGGCCGTGGCCGCCTGGCTGATCGCCGGCAAGTACAGCGACGACCTGGCCAACCAGGTCTATGAGCGGGAATTCCTGGCCGCGAGCAGCGCGGTGGACGGCGTGGCAGGCAATATCCGGGAAAGCATCGACCTACTGCGCGGGGTACCCGCCTCGCTGGCCGGCGTCCCCATCGTGCGGCACGCCTTGAAGCGCTACGGGCCGGACGCCGGGCTCTCGGCCCTCGACAACGCCGGCAGGAAACGGCGCCTGCAGGGGGATCCCCTGGTCCGCGACCTCAATGCCATGCTGGCGATCTTCGCCGCGAACGGCAAGGCCGACGCGGTCTACGTCCTGAACCGGCAGGGCGATTGCATCGCCGCCAGCAATCACGCCGCCCCGGACAGCTTCGTCGGCGTCAATTACGCCGACCGGCAATATTTCAAGCAAGCCGCGCTCGGCCAGGCGGGACGCCAGTTCGCAGTCGGACGGGTCAGCGGCATTCCCGGCCTGTATTTTTCCTCGCCCGTGCTCGCTGACGGCCGGTTCGTCGGCGCCATCGCGGTAAAAAGGAACATCACCGGTTTTGCCTACTGGCTGAACCAGGCCGGCGCCTTTCTCGCCGACGCCAACGGCATCGTCATCCTGGCACGGGACAGGAACATCGAACAGCACAGGCTGCCCGGCAGTACCATCGACCGGCTCAGCGAGGACGAGCGGCTGCGCCAGTACAAACGGAGCCGCTTCGACAGCCTGGACTTGCCGCCATGGCACGACGCGCGCTACCCGGCCCTGCGGAATTTCGACCATACCGACCAACCCATCCTGATATTGAGCAAGGCCATACCGGAGGATGACCTGGAGGTCTACGTACCGCGTCCGATGGGCGAGCTCATCCGCATCAAGTCGGAGCGCAACTGGCTGTTCCTGCTCCTGGTCATCGGTGGCGGCCTGCTCATCTTCTTCGCCGCGGCGGTCAGCCTGTTGCGCAGCCACGAGGAACGCCTGACCCTGCTCCTGGCCTCCATGGGCGAAGGTATCTACGGCATCGACCTGCACGGCAACTGCACATTCATCAATCCGGCGGCCCTGGCGATGCTCGGCTATCCGGATGCCCAGGCCGTGATCGGCCGCAACATGCACAGCCTCATCCATCACTCCCACGCCGACGGCGCACCCTATCTGCAGGAGGACTGTCCGGTCTCGATGACCAGCCGCAAGCTCGAGGCCTGCCATGTCGACAACGAGGTGTTCTGGCGCGCCGACGGCAGCGCGTTCCCGGTCGAATACCGTTCCCAGATCCAGCGCAAGGATGGTGTCGCGGTCGGCGCGGTGGTCACCTTCAGCAACATCAGCGGGCGCAAGACCACGGAAGAGCAGTTGCTCAAACTGTACCGAGCCGTCGAGCAGAGTCCGGAGAGCATCGTCATCACCGGCCTGGACGCCCGCATCGAGTTCGTCAACGAGGCCTTCCTGAAGGCGACCGGATACAGCCGCGAGGAGGTGATCGGCCAGAACCCGCGCATCCTCCATTCCGGCCGCACGCCGCGGGCAAATTTCGATGACTTATGGAACCACCTGACCCGCGGCCTGCCCTGGACCGGCGAATTCATCAACCGGCGCAAGGACGGCAGCGAATACCACGAGTTGGCGATCATCGCCCCGGTACGCCAGGCCAGTGGCCAAATCACCCATTACCTGGCGGTCAAGCAGGACATCACGGAGCGAAAGCGCATCGAATCCGAGCTGGCCGAATACCGCGAGCACCTCGAAGACCTGGTGGTCAAGCGCACCGCCGAACTGGAGAAGGCGCGCGAGCGTGCCGAAGCCGCCAACCGTGCCAAGAGCACCTTCCTGGCCAACATGAGCCATGAAATCCGCACGCCGATGAATGCCATCCTCGGCCTCACCCACATCCTGCTGACGGAAGGCGCCTCACCGCAGCAACACGACAAGCTGGACAAGATCGCCAGTTCGGCTCGCCACCTGCTTACCGTCCTCAACGACATCCTGGACTTCTCCAAGATCGAGGCCGGGCGCCTGACCCTGGAAAGGAGCGAATTCCAGCTTGCCAGCCTGGTCGGCAACCTGCGCGCCCTGCTCGACGACCAGATGGCGGCACGTGCCTTGCGCTTCGAAGTCGATCTGGACGACCTGCCCGGACGCATGGTCGGCGACGTCACCCGACTATCCCAGATCCTGCTCAATTTCCTGGGCAACGCGGTCAAATTCACCGAACACGGCACCATCACCCTGCGCGGCCGCAAAATCGAAGAACGCGAAATGGACGTCATGGTCCGCTTCGAGGTCGCCGACAACGGACCCGGCATCCCCGCCGACAAGCGCGACCTCATCTTCCAGGCCTTCCAGCAGGCGGACACCTCGACCACCCGGATGTACGGCGGCACCGGACTGGGGCTGGCCATCTGCCGGCGCCTGGCCAACCTGATGGACGGCGAGGTCGGGGTCGACAGCGAGGAAGGCCGGGGCAGCACCTTCTGGTTCACCGCCCGCCTGGGCATCCTGCCGGCCGAACAGGCGATGGCGCACGACTCCGCGCAGATGGAGGCGGTCGACCTGCTCCGGCACCGATATGCCTCACGGTGCCGCATCCTGGTGGCCGAGGACGACGAGATCAACCAGGAAGTCACCCTGTACCTGTTGCGCGACGATGCCGGCCTGGCGACCGACCTGGCCGAGAACGGCGCCGTCGCGGTGCAGATGGCCCAAGGCACGGCCTATGACCTGATCCTGCTCGACCTGCAGATGCCGGTGATGGATGGCCTGGAGGCGGCACGCAGGATACGCGCCCTGCCCGGCTATGGGCGCGTGCCCATCCTGGCCATGACTGCCAACGCCTTCGACGAGGACCGCAAGGAATGCATCGCGGCCGGCATGGACGACCATATCGGCAAGCCGGTCGAGCCGGAGGCCCTCTACGCCACCCTGGTGAAATGGCTGGCGCGCACGCCAGCCGCCTGACCCGGGTTAGTCTTCCTTGCGCTTCTGGACCCGGCGCCGGTACGGATGGCCGATCTTGCCGGTTTCGTCACGGCGACCGATCGGTTTCTTGGCCGGCAGGGCGGATTCCAGGTCGCACCATTTCAGCAGTTCGCGCACCTGGGCGTCGGTGAGGTCCAGGAACATGCCGCGCTTGACCTTGGGCGGCATCGCGATCGGGCCGAAACGAACCCGGATCAGCCGGCTGACCGTCAGGCCCAGGGCCTCGAACAGGCGGCGCACCTCGCGGTTGCGGCCTTCCCGGATGACCAACTGGTACCACTGGTTGGCCCCCTCGCCGCCCAGCGAGTAGATGCTGTCGACCTGGGCAATGCCGTCGTCCAGCTCGATGCCCTGGGTCAGGCTGTTCATCTGTTCCTGGGTCAGTTCGCCCAGCACCCGCACGGCGTATTCGCGCTCGACCTCGTAGCGCGGATGGGACAGCCGGTTGGCCAACTCGCCGCTGGTGGTGAACACCAGTAGGCCTTCGGTGTTGTAGTCCAGGCGGCCGATGGAGATCCAGCGCTGTCCCTTCAGGCGCGGCAGCTTGTCGAACACGCTGGCACGCCCCTCGGGGTCGTCGCGGGAAACGATCTCGCCCTCTTCCTTGTGGTAGATCATGACCTTGGGCAGGGTTTCCTCCCAGACCAGGCTGACCGCCCTGCCCTTCACCTTGACCAGGTCGCCCGGCTTGACCCGGTCGCCGACCTTGGCCGTCTGGCCGTTGACGGTCACCTGGCCGCTCTCGATCAGAGCCTCCATGTCGCGCCGGGAACCGACACCGGCCCCGGCCAACATCTTGTGCAGCCTCTCGCTATGCGCTTCCGCGTCGGGGTCGGCCTTCAGCGGCCGGCCGAGAAATGAATACCTTGGCATGTTGTAGTTTTCCTAGATGCAAACGCCGCTTGCGGCGGACTTATTCGCCGGTGGCCGGTTCCTCGGCGAACAATGTTTCCTTGGCCAATTCGGGCAGGGCGGGCAGCTCGGACAACGCCCTCAGGTTGAGGTCGCCGAGGAACTGCCTGGTGGTGGCGAACAGGGCCGGCCGGCCCGGCACGTCCTTGTGACCGACCACCTCGATCCAGCCGCGCTCTTCCAGGGTGCGGACGATCTGGCTGTTCACCGCGACGCCGCGGATCTCCTCGATGTCGCCCCGGGTCACCGGCTGACGATAAGCGATGATGGCCAAGGTTTCCAGCGTCGCACGGGAGTATTTCGGCGGTTTTTCCGGATTCAGGCGATCGATGTAGGCCTGATACTCCGGACGGGACTGGAAGCGCCAGCCCTCGGCAGTCTGGGTCAGCTCGGCGGCGCGGTCCTGCCAGTCCTGGCGCAACTCCTCCAGGGCCCGGCGCAGGAAATCGTTGTGCAGCTCGACCTCGAACACCCGCTTCAGCTCGTTCAGGCTGAGCGGCACCGAGGCGCTGAGCAGCACGGCTTCGAGCACGCGCTTGATGTCTTCGAGGGTACTGACGGTCATGGGCTGGGGGGGTGGTCGCTCTGGCACACGCTGGCGTAGATGGGCGCGAACGGCTCGGTCTGCATGATGTCGATCAGGCGTTCGCGGGTCAGTTCCAGCAAGGCGAGGAAGGTTACCACCAACTCGGGCCGGCCGGCCTGTTCCGGGAACAGTTCGGTGAACAGCGAGCGACCCTGTTCCTTGAGTTGCTTGAGGATCCGGCTCATGTGCTCGCGCACCGACAACTCCTGGCGGCCGATGCGGTGGTGGGTGTTCATCTTGGCCCGACGCAGGATGTCGGCCCAGGCCGCCATGAGGTCGTCCGGGCTGACCTCGGGCAGGCGCTTCACGGCCAGGCGGTCGAGATAGACGGTGACCATCTGGAAATCGCGTCCCAGCTGCGGCACGGCATCAAGGTTGCGGCCGGCCAGCCGCATCTGTTCGTATTCCAGCAGGCGGCGCACCAGCTCGGCGCGCGGATCGTGCTCGTCGCCCTCTTCCAGCTTCTCCGGCCGGGGCAGCAGCATGCGCGACTTGATCTCGATCAGCATGGCCGCCATGACCAGGTACTCGGCCGCCAGCTCCAGGCGGTGCACCTGCATGGCCTCGATGTAGACGATGTACTGCCGGGTCAGGTCGGCCATCGGAATGTCGAGCACGTTCAGGTTGTTGCGCCGGATCAGCCAGAGCAGCAGGTCGAGCGGGCCCTCGAAGGCCTCCAGGATCACTTCCAGGGCGTCGGGCGGGATGAACAGGTCCTGCGGCAGCTCGTTCCAGGGCTGGCCGAGGACGCGGGCGATGGCGGGGATCGGTTCTGCAGACGTTGCTCCCTCATCCCCATCCCTTCCCCCGGCGGGGGAAGG
>JAAXVP010000338.1 GCA_013335435.1 Thiobacillus sp.
CCCTGATCGACCGGGGCGTGGCGGCCGACCACACATTTCCGACCGGTACCGCCTACCTGGTCAGCACGACCGACCGGGCGCGCAACGTCCGGGCGGCCACTTACCCCACCGTGGCGCGCCTGTTCGGCGGCCTGGTCGCGGTCGCCGAGATCGACGCCAGTCCGGAAGCACGCGACGACGTGCTGGCGCTGTTCACCGGCCAGGTCCGGGTCGACGGCCTGGACAAGCTCCGCTTCCGGCCCGGCGCGGCGGCCGACCACCTGACCTCGACCGGCGGCCAATTGACCGACAGCGGCCAGATGAGCATCCTGGACTGGCTCTCCGCCGGCGCCACGGCCAGCTATGGCACGGTGACCGAACCGTGCAACCGGCCGGAGAAGTTTCCCAGTCCCGGCCTCTTCCTGGCCCATTACCTGGGCGGTGCCACCCTGATCGAGGCGTACTGGAAGAGCGTCGCCTGGCCCGGCCAGGGCGTCTTCGTCGGCGAGCCGCTGGCGCGTCCCTATGGCGCACACTGGCGCGAAGACGGTAAAGGCGGCTGGGAACTGCAGGCCTTCACCGCCTTGCCCCAACACTACCGGGTGAGTGTGGCGCCGAGCGTGGTCGGCCCCTACCGTCCGGCCGGCCGCCTGACCCTCAGACCGGGCCCGAACCGCATTCCCGCGCCCAAGGTCAAGGGCGCCTGGCGCCTGACGCCGGAGTCCGCCCCGATCGCCAACCCGGCCGCACCGCCCGAGGCGGCAAAATAAGGCGATACGGGACAATTTTCTTGGCCGATGCTCAAGAATCAGGCCGGTGAACCGCTAAACTAACGCCTAATCCATCAACCATCCGGAATCCATGCAGGGCACAGGCGAATTCGTCAGCGTCGATATCGATCAGCTCCAGGTCGGGATGTACATCACCCTCGACCTGAGCTGGATGGAACACCAGTTCCTGACCAACACCTTCAAGATCAAGAACGAGAAACAGCTCGACCAGATCCGTCGCCTGGGTCTCAGCACGATCCGCTACAACCCCGCCCGCAGCGATACCCAGCCCTTGCCGAAACGGGCCATGGCGGCGGCGCCCGCGCCGGCCGCGACGCCAGTCGTCATGCCCGACGAGGCGGCCGCCATCGAACGCAAGAAGGTGCGCATGGAGCGGCTGCAGAAGCTGCGCCAGTCGGTGACCCATTGCGAGAAACAGTTCATCGAGGCCGCCGCGGCGCTCAAGAGCATCAACCAGAACCTCTATTCCCGGCCCCAGGAAAGCGTCAAGGCGGCCACCGAGCTGATCGGCCGCATGGCCGACTCGCTCCTGATCGACAAGGACCTGGCCATCCACGCCATGAACGACAAGGTGGCCGGCGAGGACGTCTATTTCCATTCCCTCAACGTCTCGGTGCTGGCCATGATGCTGGCCAAGGAGATGCACCTGCCGCGCAGCGAGATCGCCCTGATCGGCATGGGCGCGCTGTTCCACGACATCGGCAAGACCCGCATCCCGGACAAGATCCTGCGCAAGCAGGAACCGCTCACCCAGGCCGAGCAGAACTTCCTGGCCGAACACCCGCGCTACGGCGAGGAGATCGCCCGCACCATGCTGCTGCCCCAGGCGGTGATCGAGATCATCCTGCACCACCACGAGAACATGGACGGCACCGGCTACCCGGACAAGCTGGACGAACACACCATCCCCCGCCTGACCCGCATCGTCGCCATCGCCAACGCCTTCGACAACCTGTGCAACCAGCCCAACCCGGCCAAGTCGATGACCCCCTACGAGGCGGTATCGATCATGTTCGCCAAGTTGCGCAAGCAGTTCGACCCGAACGCCCTGTCGGTCTTCATCCACAGCATGGGCATCTATCCGCCCGGCACCCTGGTGCGCCTGTCGGACGACATCTGGGGCATGGTGGTGTCGGTGAACGTGCGCCAGCCGCTCCGGCCGGTGGTGGTGATCTACGATCCCGAGGTACCGAAGGAAGAGGCCGTCCTGATCAACCTGGACGAAGAGCCGGACATGAAGATCACCCGCACCTTCCGGCCCATCGAGCTGCCGCGCGAGGTGTTCGACTACCTGAGCCCGCGCCGGCGCATCACCTACTACTTCAACGAGGCCGACGAGCGGCCCATGCACTGAGGCTGTTCAAATGGGGCGGCGGCGGAACAGCCAGACCGTGCCGGCCAGTTCGGGCGGCAGCACGCCGCGGCCGAGTTCGGCGTCCTCCACCATCTCGAAGCCGCTCTGGGCCCGGTAGTCATCCCAGTTGCCGGTCGCGAAGGTGTGCCGGCTGCCGATGACGATGTACAGCTCGACGCCGGGGTCGGCCAGGATCAGGCGCTCGAAGGGGTTGTTGGCGGGCGGCCAGGAGCAGACCACGACGCTCGGACGGAAGCGTTTCAGGGCATGGCCGGCATCCAGCTGCAGCACCGACTCGGGATAGTCGACGGTGCGCTTCCAGCTGTAGTCGTCGGTGGCGGTCACGCGCACCCCGGCATCGGCCAGGAAACGGCTCAGGGTGCCGTCGCCGGCGGCCACCTCCAGGCATTCACGGTCGCCGATCAGGCGCGCCAGGCCCTCGACCAGCGGCCGCGAATAGAAGCAGTAGATGCCCTTGGCCTCGACCAGCGGCATCAGCAAGGCCTTCTGCCAGAGCAGCGGCCAGACCAGGCGGAACCAGAACATCGACACCGGCTTGCGCACCAGGTCGTGGGCGAACAGCAGCTTCTGGGCGACGAAGCCGTTCAGCCAGTTGAAGCGGACCTTGCCGGTCTTGCCCCCGGCGGCGGCGGCCAGGACGGAATTCTTCAGGGCCAGGTGGACCATGCGGTGGCGGACCATCTTGCCGAGGGCGGCGGCTTCCAGCTTGCCCTGATCGGGCCGGCGTCCGACCCGCCCGGCCGGGGCGGACACCGGCGCGGCCAGTTCGGCCATGTAGGCCTGCAAGCGCTCCGGTTCACCGCTCCCGACGATCCCGGCGAGTTCATCGGAGACCGCTTGCCAATCCTTCGGGTAACGCGCCTTCAGATCGGCCAGCGACGGGTTGCCGCGCAGCCATTCGAGCGCCTCGGCGGTCGCCTTGCCGGGCATGGTCAGGCCGGCCCGGCCGGCTCGACCGGACGATCCAGGTCCTGGTCGACCAGGGAGACCGGATCCTCCCTGGGTTCGAGGTGGGTGGTCGCATGGGCATGCGGCACCGCCTGGCGGATATCCGCCTCGATCCGTTCGCACCAGTCGTGGCCGACCTGCACGGTCCACGCCCCCGGCACCAGGACATGCAGGGTGACGAAGGCCCGGCTGCCGGCCTGGCGCGTGCGTAGGGCGTGGAAAGCCAGGCCCTGGCGGCGGTAGCCGTCCAGCGCCGTCTCGATGGCGCGCAGATCGTCCTCGGGCAGGGAGACGTCCATCAGCCCGCTGGCCGAGCGGTTCAGCAACTGCCAGCCGGTCCAGACGATGTTCACGGCCACCAGAATGGCGATCACCGGGTCGAGCCAGAGCCAGCCGGTCAACCCGACCAGGCCGACGCCGACGATGACCCCGACCGAGGTCCAGACGTCGGTAAGCAAGTGGTG
>JAAXVP010000339.1 GCA_013335435.1 Thiobacillus sp.
TTGCCGGTGCCCGAGGCGCCGGTGATCAGGACCGTGCTGGGCAGGGGCGCCAGGCGCCGGATCAGGCGGTCGATCTCGCGCATGGCCGGGGACTCGCCGACCAGGTCGGTGGCGTTGGCCTCCCGTTCGCCGTGGCCGGCGATCTCGCGCCGGAGCAGGTAGTTCTCCCGCTGCAGGCGGGTGCGGTCGAAGCAGCGGCCGATGGCGTTGAGTATCTGGTCGATGCGGAAGGGCTTGAGGATGAAGTCCGAGGCGCCGCCGCGCAACGCGCCGATGGCCGTCTCCAGGTCGGCGTAGGCGGTGATCAGGATCACGTCGCCCTGGTAGCCGCCCGCGCGCAGTTCGTGCAGCCACGCGATACCGGACTTGCCCGGCAGGGCGATGTCCAGCACCAGCATGTCGTAGAGGCGCTGCTCCATCATGGCCATGGCCTGTTCCACGCTGGCCGCGGCCTCGACCACCCCGCAGCGGCTGGCCAGCGACCGGGTCAGGAAGTTGCGCATGCCCGGCTCGTCATCCACCACCAGGACCGCATAGTGGCGCCAGGAACCGAACGGGTCCGCCTCCGCCGGGGGCGTGGGTTGGGATTGGGTTGCCGCCATGCCGTCCTCTCTTTCCATCGGTGTGGGACTTTTTGTCTCACCCATGTCGGGCATGCTAGTGGAGCTTGCGACGGATTGTCCCTAAAGGATGGTTTATTTGCTCATAACATATTGATTGATATGTGTTTTATTGTCTGGCACCGATGTTGCGAAGGTGGGGTCGACGGCCAGGTCCCGGCCGCCCTGGATAGAGGAGGAGATCATGCAACTCAGCCGCAGACAATTCTTCCGGGTCTGCTCCGCCGGAGTGACCGGCTCCAGCCTGGCCGCCCTGGGCTTCATGCCCGACGCCGCCCTGGCGGAGGTACGCGAATTCAAGCTGGCGCGGGCGACCGAGACGCGCAGCACCTGCCCCTATTGCTCGGTGAGCTGCGGCCTCCTGGTCTACAGCCTGGGCGACAAGGCCAAGAACGCCAAGGCCGAGGTCATCCACATCGAGGGCGACCCCGACCACCCGATCAATCGCGGCACCCTGTGCCCGAAGGGCGCCGGCCTGCTCGACTTCGTGCACAGCCCGAACCGCCTCAAGGTGCCCGAGTACCGCGCGCCGGGCAGCAAGGAATGGCAGCGCATCTCCTGGGACGAGGCGTTCAGCCGCATCGCCCGCCTGATGAAGACGGACCGCGACCAGAACTTCGAGGCCACCAACAAGGATGGCGCCACGGTGAACCGCTGGCTGAGCACCGGCATGCTGGCGGCCTCGGCCTCCAGCAACGAGACCGGCTACCTGACCCAGAAGATCGCCCGTTCCCTGGGCCTGCTCGCATTCGACAACCAGGCGCGTGTCTGACACGGCCCGACGGTGGCAAGTCTTGCCCCGACGTTTGGCCGCGGTGCCATGACCAATCACTGGGTCGACATCAAGAACGCCGATCTGATCCTGATCATGGGCGGCAACGCCGCCGAGGCGCACCCCTGCGGCTTCAAGTGGGTGACCGAGGCCAAGGCGCACCGCAAGGCGAGGCTGATCGTGGTGGACCCGCGTTTCACGCGCTCCGCCGCCCTGGCCGACTACTACGCGCCGATCCGCGCCGGCACCGACATCGCCTTCCTGGGCGGGGTGATCAACTACCTCATCGGCAACGACAAGATCCAGCACGACTACGTGAACAGCTATACCGACTTCGCCTTCCTGGTGAAGGACGAGTTCGCCTTCCAGGACGGCATCTACTCCGGCTATGACGCCGAGAAACGCAAGTACGACCGCTCGACCTGGGGCTACCAGCTGGGCAAGGACGGCTACGTGGTCACCGACCCGACCCTGCAGAACCCGCGCTGCGTCTACCAGATGATGAAGGCGCACTACGCCCGCTACACCCCGGAGATGGTGGCGCGCATCTGCGGCACCCCCAAGGAGGCCTTCCTCAAGGTCTGCGAGCTGATCGCCGGGACCTCGGCGCCCGACCGCACCATGACCATCATGTACGCCCTGGGCTGGACCCAGCATTCCCAGGGCTCGCAGATGATCCGCACGGCCGCCATGGTGCAGCTCCTGCTCGGCAACATCGGCCAGCCGGGCGGCGGCATGAACGCCCTGCGCGGCCACTCCAACATCCAGGGCCTGACCGACCTGGGCCTGCTGTCCGACCTGCTGCCGGGCTACATGACCCTGCCCAAGGAGACCGAGCAGGATTACGCGGCCTACATCGCGGCGCGCGCCCTCAAGCCCCTGCGGGCCAACCAGATGAGCTACTGGCAGAACTACGGCAAGTTCTTCGTCAGCACCCAGAAGGCCTGGTACGGCGACGCCGCCACGGCCGACAACCACTGGTGCTACGACTGGCTGCCCAAGCTGGACAAGCCGCACGACCTCCTCCAGGTGTTCGAGGACATGCACAACGGCAAGGTCAACGGCTATATCTGCCAGGGCTTCAACCCGCTCGCGGCGGCGCCCTGCAAGGTCAAGGTGTCCGGTTCGCTGGCCAAGCTGAAATACCTGGTCATCATCGACCCGCTCGCCACCGAGACCTCGGAGTTCTGGCAGAACCACGGCGAGTACAACGACGTCGACCCGGCCAAGATCGCGACCGAGGTGTTCCGCCTGCCCTCGACCTGCTTCGCCGAGGAGGATGGTTCCCTGGTCAACTCCGGGCGCTGGCTGCAATGGCACTGGAAGGCCGCCGAACCGCCCGGCGAGGCGCGCAACGACCAGGAGATCATGGCCGGCCTCTTCCTGCGCCTGCGCGAGCTGTACAAGAAGGAGGGCGGGGCCTTCCCGGACCCGATCCTGAACCTGACCTGGCGGCACCGGCAGCCCGGCTCGCCTTCGCCCGAGGAACTGGCCAAGGAGTATTCCGGCCGCGCCCTCAAGGACGTCACCGATCCCAAGGACGCCACCAAGGTTCTGGTCAAGGCCGGCGAGCAGCTGAACGGCTTTGCCGAACTGCGCGACGACGGCAGCACCAGTTGCGGCTGCTGGATCTTCTCGGGCTGCTGGAGCGAGAAGGGCAACCTGATGGCGCGGCGCGACAACAGCGACCCGTTCGGCATCGGCCAGACCCTCAACTGGGCGTTCTCCTGGCCGGCCAACCGCCGCATCCTCTACAACCGCGCCTCCGCCGATCCGGCCGGCAAGCCCTGGGACGCCAAGCGCAAGCTGGTCGCCTGGGATGCCGGCGCCGGCAAGTGGGCGGGCGCCGACGTGCCCGACATGCGGCCCGACGCCGCCCCCGAGGAGGGCGTCGGGCCCTTCATCATGAACCCCGAGGGCGTGGCGCGCTTCTTCGCCGTGGACAAGATGAACGACGGGCCGTTCCCCGAGCACTACGAGCCTTTCGAGTCACCGCTGGCGGCCAATCCGCTGTTTCCGGACAACCCGGCAGCGCGCGCCTGCCCGGCAGCGCGGGTGTTCAAGGGCGACTGGGCGAGCTTCGGCAAGCCGGACAAGTTTCCGTTTGTCGCCACCACCTATCGCCTCACCGAGCATTTCCACTACTGGAC
>JAAXVP010000061.1 GCA_013335435.1 Thiobacillus sp.
CACGGCTACCACGGCTACCACGGCTACCACGGCTACCACGGCCACCACGGCGACCACGGCGACCACGGCGACCACGGCGACCACGGCGACCACGGCGACCACGGCGACCACGGCGACCACGGCCACCACGGCCACCACGGCCACCACGGCCACCACGGCCACCACGGCCACCACGGCCACCACGGCCACCACGCCTACCACACCGCTTGATCACGCTATTTCTAACGTGACGTTCTACTTGGTGAATGCAGAGGCTGGATCGTTTGTGGCGATCAAGCTGAATTACGTCGGAGGTCAGGAAATCACTGACTCCAGTCAGCCTTGGACGTTGGAGGGTTCGGTTGAATCAGCTGCGGGAGATGGTTATGAACTTGTCGGCTACACCATCAAGGCTGGTACCGACTTGTATGGTGTCGGTGAGACCGATTTTGACGTGCCTCACAACAAGTACCTTGGCGAAGGTACCTACAATGGCGAGGATGTGACGATTACTGAAGCACCTGACCCGTTGCCGCTGCCCGACACGATAGAGCCGCTTGCTTTCGCGGCAGCCGATGGACCAGTAGCGGCGTTTGATTCGCCGACGACGCCGACCGCTTCGCCGACGACGCCGACCACGTCGCCGACGACGCCGACCGCTTCGCCGACGACTCCGACCGCTTCGCCGACGACACCGACGACGCCGCTGACCTTGGACGACGTATTCAAGGACGATACCGGTCACGGGCAGGGTCTCAACCCGCCTCATGGCCAGCCGGACCGGCCAGAGTTGCCAAACGGGCATGTGAACCCGTCCGAGTTCTTCGACGATAACCCGAACATCCACGACGTATAAGTGGGGTCACAGAGCGGAGACCGGTGGGCGATGCCCGCCGGTCTTCATGCTTTTGGTTTGGCGCCGCCGGTCGCAATCCGGGGCGGGAGGCTACCCGCCCAGGCCGTTTTCATCCAGCCATGCCAGGCCGCACTGCAGGGAGGCGATCAGATCGCCTTTCCATTCGTTGCCATAGTCGTGGCCACGAGCAAGTCGCGCCTGTTTGGTTAGCGCCTGGGCTTGCAGCAGGCCGAGTAGTTCAGCCATCTCATCCTCGCCGAGCGGCTGGATGGACTGGTAGCCGGCCAGGAATGCTGCCAGCGCGTCCGGGTTGAAACCCTTTCCGCGGGCTGCGAATTCGATCATGCCGTCGGATAGGTCGAGCAGGGCGGAACCCAGGCCAGAATTCTGGAAATCGATCAGCCAGCATTGGCCGTCGCGGAAGAGGTAGTTGCGTGGAGAGACGTCACCGTGGCAATGGGCGATGCCGAGGGCGGCACGGTTGACGTCGGCGATACGCATCTCCAGTAGAGGAGCCTCTGGCAGCAGTTTCCTGCCGACATAGTCCTTGTAGGCGTTGAGCCAATACAGCAGGGTGTCTGCGATCCGGGGTGGTGCGATGGCGGCCGGGATTTCGACCTGCCTGCCGTATAGATGGATTCTGGCCAACAGTTGCCCGGCAATGTACGACTCCTGTGTGCCCGGTTCGTGCAGATACTTGCCAGAGACGAACTGGAACAGGGCAGCCTTGTTGTCCTGGTACGCGGATATATAAGCCCCCTCCCGGTTCCGTACCGGCGCGGGGATGTTTAAATCGAATTCCGCCAGCCCCTCGGAGAGGGCCATTTCGTAGGCAAGTTGTTGGCCGTCCTTGTCCTGGCAGTTGTGAGTGAGGTAAAGCTTGAGGGCGAAGTGGCCGGCCTCGCTCGTGATGTCATAGACCTTATTGTAGGAAGCGGCCTTGAAGCGCCTGATGTTGTCGATTCTGTAGGGATAGTTCTGCTCGAACCAGTCGATGATGCCTGGCCGCTCGAATACCGTCTGGGCGGCGATTCTCCGCAAGTAGTCGTCTTTGACGGCGCGGTTTCCTTTGGAGGGGTGGAAAAGGTAGGTCTCCAACATGAACTCGAAGAAACGGACACCGGGGTAGCGTTGGGCATATTCCGATTCCATGCCTCGGCCGAGGTCGCCGAGGTGGCTGTAGACGCTGCTGTTATTAGCCCAGTTGAATTTCTTTTCCCAGGTCGCGGGGATGGCGTCTTCGTAGTCCGGCTCCAGTTCGATCAGCAGATCGAAATCTGACGCCAGCTTGACCCAGTCAAAATGTACGAAAGGTACCTTGTATACGCCGGACCGATCCTTGGTCGAGGAGCCGAGCAAATAGATCCGGTTCACGCATGGATGCACGGCGATTTCGTCTCGGATGTAATCGATCAGGCGGGCTTTCAGGGCAGCGCGCTGTTCCTGGCTGAAGTACACCTTGGCGGGCTTGACGAAGAACAGTTTTTTTCCGGTCAGCAGGGTCGACAGACGGCTGTACTCGGCGGCCGCCTTCACGTTTGCTGGAGCCCGGAACAGGTCGACGACGGGCGTGTTCGTCGCCATGTTGACGACGATATCCTCGATACGGAAGGGCGGTATATGGCCCGCCTCGGCGCGCTTGAACAGGAATAGCAGTTTCAGCTTCAGTTCGTTCAATTGCTCAGGGGTCAGTAGAGCGGCATGGTTATCTATGAACTCAGGCAAGCCGATCTGTGCCGGTAGCTGTTTGTTTATCCCGGCGTCAGTCTTTCCAGTCGTCGCCTGCAGACGCACCCGCTGCTTGCCCTTGCTGTACAGGCCATCTTTTTTCGAGCCCTGGCGGACGAAACCAACGCCCGTCAGGGCTTGGTCGGCCTTGCCGAGGAAGGCCTTGTCGACGGCCAGGGCGATGGCCTCGCCGTCGGCATCATTCTCGCGCGACAGCAGCGTCGGGGCGAGGTCGTTGAGTTCGAGCAGCCTGGCGGGGTCGAGGGCAGGCTTGTGGTCAATCTGAAGCATGGCAGTGGTCATGCCGCGGGCGAATTCCTCGAATGAAGTCCGGTCCAGAAGAAGCTTGTAATTGCGGAAATGGATATGGAACCCGTCGACGTTTTCTTCGATGGACAGGCGACACTCGTTGTATTTCACCGGGTGTGCCAATTTTCCCTTGTCCCAGAATGTCCTCAGGGTGTCGCTGGCGTTGGTGTTTGGCAGCACCCCATCCTGGTAGCCTTCGTCGCGGATCATCGCCAGCACCGACGGGGCGTATTTCGCGAAGCCAGCGGCGATTTCTTCGAATTCGCCGGTGGATAGCTCGATGCGCAGGTCGCGGTAATGGATGTGGATGTTTTCGCCGACGTCGAGAAAGAACACGTTGAAGCGTTGCGGGGTGATTTCTTCCGAACGGTGGAACAGATAGGTGATGACGCCCATCGGCTTGTCCTGGTGAGGGATTGGTAGGGTTTCGCTAAGTTATAGCCATTTCGCGTCGAATTCTGCAGAAACTATTCAATTTCAGGTTTTGTGAATTGTTTTATTAGGCAGATAAGTTAGATTGAATACAGGATTGGCGGTGACTTTCATGTCGGGGTATCCAGCCTCTTTTCGGCATCGAGGCAAAGGGCATGTCGGTTGGTCAGGCAGTCCATCATTCGATATCGATTCGCATCAGGAGAAGTAAATGTTGAAGACGCTATTCCGCCTGTCCGTCCTGGCAGCGAGTCTGGCCGCCGCCTATCCGGCACTGGCGGTCACCCTCAAGGAAGCGGCCCAGGAGGCCGTCCTGCGCAATCCGGACGTACAGAACCGTTGGCATATCTTCAAGGCGGCGAGCGAGAACATCGAGGTCGCCAAAGCGGGCTACCGGCCCAAGCTCGATGCCCGTGCCGCCATCAGCCGCGAGCGTTACGAATACGACGATCCGGCACGCCCGGACCGTGACTACACCGGACGCGGTTTCGGCCTCTACCTGACCCAGATGATCTACGACGGTTTCGCCACCAGCAGCGAGGTGGAACGCCTGAGCTACGCCCAGCGCGTGCGCTATTTCGAGTTCGTGGAAGCTTCCGAGAATGCCGCCTTGCTGGCCAGCAAGGCCTACAACGACGTCCTCCGCTACCGCAAGCTGTACAAGCTGACCGAGCAGAACTACATCCAGCACCGGGTCGTGTTCGAACAGATGCAGCAACGGGTGAAGAACAACGTCGGCCGTCGGGTCGACCTGGAACAGGCGAGCGGTCGTCTGGCCCTGGCGGAAGCCAATCTGCTCACCGAGGCGAGCAACCTGCACGACGTCAGCAGCCGTTACCAGCGCATCGTCGGCAAGTTGCCGCCGGCCAGCATGGATGAGCCGGCCTATCTGAAGAAAGGCATCCCGGCGGCGACCAATGACGTCATTCTGGCCGCCTACGAGAACAGCCCGAGCCTGGCCGCCGCCCAGGAAAACATCCTGGCTGCCCAGGGCGCGGTGAAGACCGCCAAGTCCCGCTTCCATCCGCAGCTGTACCTTCAGGCCAGCCGGAGCTGGGGCTGGAACGACCAATACTACAATGACGAGACGGTCCACGATTCCATCGGGCTGCAACTGAACTACAACATCTACAACGGCGGCGCCGACACGGCGACCGAACACCGCTACCTGTATGAACTGAATGCCGCCAAGGACAACCGCGACACGGTATGCCGCGACGTCCGCCAGTCCGTGGCGATTGCCAACAGCGACCTGAAGAAGCTGGCCGAAAAGCTGGCCTACCTGGACCAACACCAATTGGCCACCGAGAAGGCGCGCGATGCCTACCGCCTGCAATTCAACGTCGGCCAGCGCACGCTGCTCGACTTGCTGGATACCGAGAACGAGTTGTTCGAGGCACGGCGCGCCTATATCGATGGCTACCATGATTACATCCAGGCCCATGCCAACGTCCAGGCCAACTTGGGCAATCTGCTTGTCGCCCTGGGGCTGCAACGGCTGGAAACCCCGGAACTGAGCGAGGCGAAGGAAAAGGCTGTCTTCGATCCGAAGACCATCTGCCCGCCTGAGGATGCGGAGGTCGTGACCGTCGACAAGGACAAGCTCTACGCCGACGCCATCGCGGAAAATCCGGATCTACTGCGTCAGCCCATGCTTGAGGACGGTGACGACGACGGCGTTTCCGACGCCAAGGACAAGTGCCTCAATACCCCGCCCAACACCCCGGTCGGGCCCGACGGTTGCGAAATGCCGGCAGCCCCGAAAGCGGTCAAGTAAGCCACGCAGTCGACCCGGGCCCCGCCGTGGTCGGCGGGGCCTTTTCTATCCCGGTGTGCTAGTGCTGGACGGCTTGCCGGCCTTATCCGATGGCGTAAGCTGAGAGTAGTGTCCGAACGGAGAGCGTTCATGAGCCACAAACACGATCATTTCATCCGCGCCGTATTCCAGGATCCGGTCAGCGCCAACATCCACTGGCGTGAGGTCGAATCGTTCCTGCATCACCTCGGGGCGGTCGTGGAGCCGATCCAGGGCGCCCGCTTCAAGATAGTGTTGAACGGTGTCGAAGGCATCCTGCATCGCCCGCATCACAGCAACGTATGCAGCAAGCAGGAAATCAAGCACCTGCGCGAATACCTGGCCTCGGCCAGGATTACGCCATCACTCTACGAAGCGACTCAGGAGCGCGCCGAGAGATAGCCCATAGGGTTCTGCCGGACCCCGTTCTTGATCACCTCGAAGTGCAGGTGAGGCCCGGTCGAGCGACCGGTGGAGCCGACTTCGGCGATGGCTTGGCCGCGCTTGACGACGTCGCCCTTCTTGACCAGGAGACGCTGGGCGTGGCCGTAGCGGGTGACCAGACCGTTGCCGTGATCGATTTCCAAGGTGTTGCCGTATTGCGGCTGGCTGGTCGCCGAGATGACCACGCCGGTTTCGGCGGCCAGGATGGGCGCCCCCATATCGTCGGCGAAATCGAGTCCTTCATGGCGCGCGCGCTTGCCGGTGAAGGGGTCGATGCGGGTACCGAACACCGATGACACGTAGCCGCTCTCGCTGATCGGCCGGTCCATCGGCAGCTTGCCCTGGCTCGCCTGGCGCAGCAGCAGTTCGGCATCGAGAACCAGCAGGTGGTCGGCGGCCAGATCCATTGTTTCGGTCAACCGGTCCAGCAGGCCGGCGATCTCGGCGGCGCTGGCCGGCCGAGGGTCGGGTTCCAGCAGGGGGCCGCCGCGGCCGGGATTGGCTTTGTCCGCGTCCGGCAGGGGTACGCCGGCCTTGCCGGCGACGCGCTCGCCGATGGCGGAGAGACGTGCCAGCCGGGCTTGCAGTTCGCCCACCCGCATGGCCAGTTGGTCCAGTTGCGGCCGGGTTGCGGCGGCGCTCAGCGGGGCCGGCAGGGACGTCACGCCGGCAGTGGCGAAATGGAAACCGATCAGGCCGGCGAGGATCACGGCGGCGAGCAGCAGTCCGGCCGCGACCAGGACATGGCGGGGGCCGAAGCCGAAGCTCAGGGTGCGTCCTTGGCGTTCGGACATGAGGATGACATGCATGGCGTATTCCTCCGCTTCGGTCAGGCGGACTGACGAGTATTCTTGAGAATGCTGGCCGGTTCGATATCCAGTTTGACGACGGAGGTATCGGTCTCGGCGCCATCCTGATGGATCAGGCGGCCCTCGACCACGGCGCCCGGATGCATCTCCAGGGTGCGATATTGGACGTCACCGACGATGCGCGCCTTGGGTTGCAGCTCCAGGCGGTCGGCCACGCGCACGGTGCCGGTGATCTTGCCGTTGATGATGGCCTGGGCGGCACGTACCTCGCCTTCCAGTTGGGCCTGTTCGCTGATGATCAACACGCTGTTCTGGTTGCCCAGCAGATTGCCCTTGATCTGGCCGTCGACCCGCAAGCCACCCTCGAAATGGATGTCGCCCTCGATGCGTGTCTTCACGCCGATCAGGCAGTCGATGCTGCCGGTGTTGCTGCCGCTGGTCTTCTTGCCAAACATGATGGTTCGCCTATCGATGTCGGGTTAAAGTGCAATTCGCGATGTCAGGGTCGATAGATCGACTCCGCGACGGGCCTGCCATTCTCCATTACACGGGCCACTGCGCCAAGCAGTTTTGCCCCGGCCGGAGCCTGGAATTGCCCCTCGACCCGCTGATAGCGCTGGAATTCCAGGTGTTCGCTGATTTTTCCCGCCTCCGGCGTCTGGGCCAGCCGGTCCTGGCCGTCCAGGCGGTAACGGACCTGTAGCTGGATGTCGCCGACAAAGGTGTCCTGGGATTTGCCGGGACGCATGATGAGCAGGCGGTAGCGCCAGGCGCCCGGACTGCCGGCGGCGCT
This sequence comes from Thiobacillus sp., assembly GCA_013335435.1. GTDB lineage: Bacteria > Pseudomonadota > Gammaproteobacteria > Burkholderiales > Thiobacillaceae > Parasulfuritortus. The sequence continues at coordinate 7,146 of JAAXVP010000061.1, forward strand.
CGCCGGTTCGATGCGGAAGCCGCGTATGGTCGGCTGGCCGTCGTCGCCGGTACTGGGGAACAGGTTGTCGAAAAGGGCCAGGTCGCGGCTCAGGCGGTTGCGTTCTTCCTCCAGCTTGAGGATTTGCGCCTCCATGGACTGGTGCGCCCCCTTCTCGATGCTCAACTGTGTGGTGGCCGTATTCAGGGTGGCGCTCAACTCGCCGTTGTGCCCCCGCAGGTCGGCGTTCTCGCGTTCGAGCTCGGCGATCCGGCGCGCCGCTCCGAAGCTGTCGTAGCCGGCGGAAGACTGGCCGGCGATGAACAGTCCGGCCCCGCCGACCGCCGCGACGACCGCGATCAGACCGCCCCAGAGCAGCCGGCTCTGCCAGGAAACCGGCTTGCTGATGACCACGCGCGAGGTCAGCTGGGTCTTGGTCCTGCGGTGGAAAAGACCCCTGCGCGCGGCCCGGCGAGCGAAGAATGACTTGATCGGCATGGGACGATTGTACCCGCGCGGTGCAGGTTAGAATGCCGCGATGCCGAAAATCCGACTATTGCCCGACCTGCTCATTTCCCAGATCGCCGCCGGCGAGGTGGTCGAGCGGCCGGCCTCCGCGCTCAAGGAACTGGTCGAGAACAGCCTCGATGCCGGCAGCCGCGAGATACGGGTCGACCTGGAAGAGGGCGGCATCAAGCTGATCCGGGTCGCCGACGACGGCCAGGGCATCGCGCCGGACGATCTCGGCCACGCCCTGGCCCGCCATGCCACCAGCAAGATCGCCAGCCTGGCCGAGCTGGAGTCGGTGGCCAGCCTGGGCTTCCGGGGCGAGGCCCTGGCCAGCATCGCCGCCGTGGCCCGCCTGGGCCTGACCAGTCGGGTGCGCGAGGCCGAGCACGCCTGGCGGGTCGCTGCCCAGGACGGCGTCGTCACCGCCGTGGAGCCGGCCGCGCTCGGCAAGGGCACGGTGATCGAGGTGCGCGACCTGTTCTTCAACACCCCGGCCCGGCGCAAATTCCTGAAGACGCCGGCCACCGAATATGGCCACTGCGAGGAGGCCCTGCGCCGCGCCGCCCTGGCCCGGCCCGAGGTCGCCTTCGAACTGCGCCACAACGGCAAGGCGGTCTGGCGCCTGCCCAGGCAGGCGGCCGGCGCCCGTGCCGTGGCGCTGCGGGGCGAGGAATTCGAGGCGCCCGCCCGCACCCTCGACGAGGCCGCCGGCGACCTGCGCCTGTCCGGCCTGGCTGGCCTGCCGGCCTACAGCCGGTCCGGGCGCGATGCCCAATACCTGTTCGTCAACGGCCGCTTCGTGCGCGACAAACTGCTCGCCCACGCGGTCCGCGAGGCCTACCGCGACATCCTGCATTACGACCGCCACCCGGCCTACGTGCTCTATTTCGAACTGCCGCCCGAACTGGTCGACGTCAATGTCCACCCGGCCAAGACCGAGGTGCGCTTCCGCCAGTCGCAGGCCGTGCACCAGTTCGTGTTCCATGTCCTGGAGCGGGCGCTGGGACGCATCGCCCCCTCCCCCTCGAAGGGAGAGGGTTGGGGAGAGGGTGGAAGTGAGGCGGTTGATTCAGTCATGGCGGTTCCCACCCTCACCCCCACCCCTCTCCCCTCAAGGGAGAGGGGATATGTGCAGCAGGCCATGCCCTTGCGTGCGGCCGAGACCCAGGCCTATTACGGCATGGTCGCCGAGGCCCTGGCCGAACCCGCGGCCGAGCCGCCCGCCGCGATGCCGGCCATGGGCTACGCCATCGGCCAGGTCGGCGGCATCTACATCCTGGCCGAGAATGCCAAGGGGCTCCTGGTGGTCGACATGCACGCCGCCCACGAGCGCATCCTGTACGAGGGACTCAAGACGGCCCTGGCGGAAAACCGCCTGGCCGGGCAGCCGCTCCTGATCCCGCTGGTGTTCCAGGCCACGGCCCTGGAGATGGCGACCGCGACCGAGCATGCCGAGGTGCTGCACCGGATGGGTTTCGAGATCACCGCCGCCTCGCCCACCCACCTGGCGGTGCGCGCGGTGCCGGCCATGCTGGCCAAGGCGGATGCCGAACGGCTGGCGCGCGAGGTGCTGAAGGATATCCGCGAGTTCGGCGCCAGCCAGGCCCTGACCGCGCGTCGCGACGAGATGCTGGCCACCCTGGCCTGCCACGGCGCCGTGCGCGCCCACCGCAGGCTGAGCCTGCCGGAGATGAATGCCCTGCTGCGCGACATGGAGCGCACCGAGCGGGCCGATCAATGCAACCATGGTCGGCCGACCTGGTTCCAACTCAGCCTGGCCGACCTGGACCGGATGTTCATGAGAGGAAAATGATGACCGACAAGAAACCCTTCCCCCTGCCGGTGAATCCGGCGCCGCAAAATATCGAGGACGACCTGGTCGCCTCCGCCTGCGCGGGCAGCGAACCCTATGCCCTGATGGTCCTGGGCGACTCCATGCTGCCCGAGTTCGAGGAAGGCTGGGTGATCGTGATCGAGCCGAGCGGCGTCGCCAAGGATGGTTCCTATGTGATCGCCTGGGCCAACGAGGAATACATCTTCCGGCAACTGGTGAAGCATGCCGACGGTTGGATGCTGAAGCCGCTCAATCCGCTCTATCCCAACATCCCGATCGCCGGCGACCTATCGGCGGTGAAGGGCGTGGTGGTGCAGAAGAAGAAGCCGGGCAAGCGCAAGGAATCGAAGTTCTACGAATGACCGCCCGAGCGGGCCTGCCGCCCGCCGTCTTCCTGATGGGGCCGACCGCCAGCGGCAAGACCGACCTGGCGGTGGCCCTGGCGCGGCGCTTCCCCTTGGAGGTGATCAGCGTCGACTCGGCCCTGGTCTACCGCGGCATGGATATCGGTACCGCCAAGCCGGATGCCGCCACCCTGGCGGCCTGTCCGCACCACCTGGTCGATGTCGTCGAGCCCACCGAGCGCTATTCCGCCGGCCGCTTCCGCGACGATGTCCTGCCCCTCATTGCGGAGATCACGGCGCGCGGCCGCATCCCGTTCCTGGTCGGCGGCACCATGCTCTATTTCAAGGCCCTGAAGGATGGCCTGGACGATTTGCCGCCGGCCGATCCGGGCATCCGCGCCGAGATCGAGGCACGCGCCGCCGAGCTGGGCTGGCCCGCCCTGCATGCCGAATTGGCCGGCCAGGATCCGGCCTCGGCGGCACGCATCAAGCCGAACGATGCCCAGCGCATCGAACGTGCCCTGGAAGTCTACCGGCTGGCCGGCCGGCCGCTCTCGCAGCTGCATGGCGAGGCCGGCGCGCGCCTGCCCTATCGGCTGATCGAGATGGCCCTGTTGCCGCCCGAGCGGGCGGAACTGCATCGGCGCATCAACGTCCGCTTCCGGGCCATGCTCGACGCCGGCCTGGCCGACGAGGTGCGCCGCTTGCGGGAGCGTTATCGGCTCGGGCCGGAGCTGCCCTCGATGCGCTGCGTCGGCTATCGCCAGGCCTGGCGATACCTGGACGGCGAGATCGACATGGAGCAGTTGTACGAGACCGGCGCCGCCGCCACCCGGCAGTTGGCCAAGCGGCAACTGACCTGGCTGCGCAGTTGGCGGGACGCGCAGCTATTCGACAGCACACGGCCGGACCTGGTCGAGACCGCGTCGGCCTGGCTGGCCGGGCAGTTGTCAGAATAGCGCGGCGCGCAGGGAGGTCAGGTCTTCCTTGGCCTGGGCCAGGATGGCCGCCTGATCCTCGGCGCTGATGACCTTTTCCGAAATGGTGCGCGGGCTTATGGCACGCATGGGCTCGGGCACCCAGTCGATGATCTGCTGGCCCAGGCAATCGGAACTGGTCAGGATGGCGGTCCAGTTGCTCAGGCTGCCGACCGTGGTCGGCGCCTCGTGGTCCTGCACGGCGGTGAGGACATCCTCCGGCTGGCCCATGGCGGACAGCAGGGCGTGGCCGATACCGTCGTGCCACTGGTATACCAGCTCCACGAGTTCATCCCGGTTGCCGGCCAGGATCGTGTCCTGGCTGCAACGGAACAGCAGGTAGAAGGCGCCGATGTCGTGGATCATGCCCATGAAGAAGGCCTTCTCCGGATTCATGCGTTGCCGGGTCGCGAGAATGCGGGCGATGGCGGCGACGGCGAGCGAATGTTCCCAGATCGCGTTCGACAATGACTGGAACGGTTGCATGTGCTTGGAGCGGATGATCTGCTCCACCGCCAGGGTATAGGAGACGGTGCGCACCGCATCCAGGCCGATGCGCAGGATGGCCCGGCCGACATCGGTGATCTCGGGGCCGATACCGCGCACGGAGGCCGAGTTGGCATAGGCCAGGACCTTGGTGCTCATCAGCGGTTCGGCGCGGACCAGTTCGGCGATCTTGTCGATCGTAGTATCGGGATTCTTGAGCAGGGCCTGCACCCGCAGGGTCAGGTCGAAGGAAGTCGGGAAGATGACGTCGGCCCCCGACAGTTCGCGGGCGATCTGGTCCAGCAGGCGGGTGGCTACTTCGTTGAACATGGAAAACGGCGCTTGTCAGTGGGTGGGAACGGGGCCCGGGCCGATTTGCCGGAGCACGCCACGGAGCAGAAGGATATCGCGTACGAGGGCCAACGAGAAACCCATGCGCTGGCCGCCCCGGTTGTCGGCCAGCAGTTTGTCCAGGTAGTCCAGGCCGGCCTGGGTGCCCCAGGTCTCGGTCAGCCGGGCCATGATGTGCGGCAGCGACTCCAGCGTCAGCAGTTTGGCGTCGGGGCCGGTCGCGTAATCGGCCCACTCGGTGATGGCGACGTTGTAATGCTTGTGCAGATTGGCCGCCAGGGCGTCGTATTCGTTGCGCAGGTCGGACTGGTGGTAGAGGTCGAGCAATTTCAGCCAGGGGTCGACCGACTGGCGCGGGTTGTCGTGGATGTGCTGGCTCAGGGCCTCGATGGCCTGGCCGCTGCGACCGAACGCCAGCATGACCTCGGCCAGTTCCATGACGTGGTCGATCGAGGCCGGCTGTTCGGCCAGGACGTCGGCCGGCTGGATGGTATTCGCCTCGATGCCGCCCGTGCCCGGGCCGTCGAGGTCGAAGTCCAAGGGCGCGGGAGCCGGTCTCGCGGCCGGGACCGGCGCTGGCGTCGGTTGGGCTGCCGGCCGGCTTGCCGGCGCCACGCTGGGCGCCTCGGGGGCGGCGGGCACGCTGCGCAGAGGCCGGCTGGGCAGACTGAGTTCCTGCAAGTCGGGCTCGATGGTGTCCAGGCTCGGTGTGGTGCCGGGACGTAATGCGCGCGGTCCCTGGCGCCGGGTCAGCCACCAGGCCAGGGCGCCCGCCAGGACGATCAGCGCCATGGCGGCCAACAGATAGGGTAGCCATGAAGGCGCGGCAGGTGCCGGTTTCGCCACCGTACCTTCGACGTTGGTGACCAGGCCGTTGCGTTCGCTGCCGGGCATGGTCTTGGTCGCCGCATGTGGCGCCGGTTCACTCGCCGGCGGCGTCTCCAACTCGGGTGCGGTCAGCACCAGGCGGTTGCCTTCCGGCGGCTTGCTTGCCGGTGCCGGTTCGGCCGGCTGACGGTTCGGCAGGTTCAGGGCCTCGGCCGGCACGGCATGCCGAGATAGCGGCTTCTTGCCGGAGCGGCGCGTTTTCCCGGCCGTATGGGGATAGGACTTCTTGATCCGGCTGGATCTGGCCGGCTTCTTGGGTGCGGCCTCCGGGGGCGTGGTTACGGTCGGGACGGCCACGGCAGGAGGGGCGACGTCGAACCCGGCGGGCGAGAGCATGATGACGTAGTCCTTCTGCAGCGAGAGTCCGCAGCCATCGGCACGCAGGGTCAGATCGAGCATGGGCTCCTTGACCGCCTGGCGGGTGCTGATGGCGACGAAATGGCGGCCGTTCCGGCTCACGACGTCGACCGTGGCCAGGGCCAGATCGTGCTGCCGTCTGGATGGGCCGACGATGCGGATGCATTGGTCCGCCGGCAGGGTTCCTTCTTCGAGGCTGAGCGGTATCGTGACCCGCAGTGGCTCGCCGAGATGGCTGGCGACCTCGATCTCGCCAAGGCCGGCCGCTTGCGCGCCGAGGCCGGCAAGCAGCGGTATCAGGGCCAGCAGTCGGCGGAAGGCGGGTGGCATGTCGTTCAGGCTATTTTTCGAGTATTTGTAGAGATTCTAGACAAAGAATCCCCAAGAGGGTTGATTTATCAGGGATCGCCGCCGATTTTCCCCGCGTTCGGGGTGGTTGTGCGCACCAGCGCATCGAGTCCGCCGCGGGCCAGGGTGACGGTGATCGGGGCACCGGCCGAGGTCTGCCGACTGTCCACCAGGATATTGCCGGCACCATCGCGCACGATGCTGTAGCCGCGCAGCAGCACGGCCTGAGGGTTCAGATGGCTCAGGTGGCTGGCCAGGGAGGCGACTGCGGCGGTGCGTCTCGACAGCTCGGCCTGGCAGGCGAAGGCCAGGCGCCGCCGATGGTCCGCAATCCGTTCGCGCTGGCTGTCGAGATGCGGCACGGCGGCGGTCAGCCGGCTGGCCAGGCGTTCCATCTGCCGCTGTCGGCGCTCCAGCCCGGCCTGGTTGGCCATGGCCAGGCGGTGAGACAGGTGTTCGAGGTGACGCACCTGATCGGCCAGGCGGATGGCCGGATGCTGCAGGCGCCGGCCGAGGCCGTCCAGACGCTGTCCCAGGCCATCCAGACGCCGGCGCATCTCGCCACGCAGGCCCTGGCCAAGGCGGTCGATGCGGCGCCGCCATTCGGCGCCGTCCGGGGTGGCCATCTGGGCTGCGCCGGTCGGCGTCGGCGCGCGCAGGTCGGCGGCGAAATCGGCGATGGTGAAATCCGTCTCGTGTCCGATGCCGGCAACGACGGGTATCGGACAGGCGGCGATGGCACGGGCCACGATTTCCTCGTTGAACGACCACAGATCCTCGATGCTGCCGCCGCCG
>JAAXVP010000340.1 GCA_013335435.1 Thiobacillus sp.
GATGCCGCGCACCACCACCATGTCGTCGCGGCTGTCCTCGAAGCCCTCGCCCAGGGCCTCGCCCGGGTCCATCTGGTAGCCGCCCAGCAGGCGGCGCTGCCAGAGCTCGCGCACGCGCTGGGCGGTGCGCCCGGTGTGGCTGGAATCCGGCTCGATGCCGCAGGCGCGCAACAGGTCGGTCACGGCCCGCTCGAAGGCCTCGGCATCGAAGCCCCGGACCTGGGGGATGCCCAGGTGGCCCGGCCGGTAGGGCGGCTGGCAATCGTGATCGCTGCAATCGGACATGGCGGCACAGGGTAAGATGGTCGGACCTAGTGTATCCCAATTCGCCATGACGCATCCCTATGCCAGCCTGACCCCGGACACCGTGCTCGACGCCATCGAGAGCACCGGCCTGAGGGCCGACGGTCGCATGCTGGCGCTGAACAGCTACGAGAACCGGGTCTACCAGGTCTGGCTCGACGAGGCGCCCACCGTGGTCGCCAAGTTCTACCGGCCGGAGCGCTGGCCGGACGCCGCCATCCTGGAGGAACACATCTATACGACCGAACTGGCCGCGCGCGAGATTCCCGTGGTGCCGCCGATGGCGGTAGCCGGCCGGACCCTGTTCGAGCATGCCGGCTTCCGCTTCGCCGTCTACCCGCGCCAGGGCGGCCGGGTGCCGGAACTGTCGGACCCCGCCACCCTGGAATGGCTCGGCCGCTTCATCGGTCGCATCCACGCCGTCGGCGCCCTGCAACCCTTCGCGCACCGGCCCTCCCTGGACATCGAGGGCTTCGGCGTCGAACCGCGCGCCTGGCTGCTCGAACACGACTGGCTGCCGCCGGAACTCAGGTCGGTGTGGGAAGGCGTCTCCGCCCAGGCCCTGGACGGCGTCCGGCGCTGCTTCGAGCGGGCCGGCGACTATCCCGCCATCCGCCTGCACGGCGACTGCCACATGGGCAACGTGCTCTGGACCGACGACGGCCCCCATTTCGTCGACTTCGACGACAGCCGCATGGGCCCGGCCGTGCAGGACCTCTGGATGCTCCTCTCGGGCGACCGCCCGGCCCGGGTGCGCCAGCTTGCCGACGTCCTGGCCGGCTACGAGGACTTCATGGACTTCGACCCGCGCCAGCTGCACCTGATCGAGGCCCTGCGCACCCTGCGCCTGATCCACTACTCGGCCTGGATCGCCCGGCGCTGGGACGACCCGGCCTTCCCGGCCGCCTTCCCCTGGTTCGACAGCCCGCGCTACTGGGAGGAACGCATCCTGGAGCTGCGCGAGCAGATCGCCCTGATGGACGAGGAACCGCTCTGGCCGGCCTGAAAAATCGGGCTGGCGATATGGGTTTTTACTTATATAACTAACACTAAATTGCCCGTCCCCTGTCAGGGCTATAGCACCACGTCCCGCTTGGTAGGAGGAAACATGAAACGCCCCGTGCTGTTCGCGGTCCTTCTGTGTGCCCTTGGCCTGTTCCCCGGCCTGTCTCGCGCCTCCACCGCCGACCACACCACCTACAAGGAACTCGAAGGTCCGTTCCAATCCGGCCCGGAAGTCACCCAGGCCTGCCTGAAGTGCCACGGCAAGGCCGCCAAGCAGGTCATGAAGACCAAGCACTGGACCTGGGAATTCCTCCATCCGGACAGCAACCAGAAGCTGGGCAAAAAGCACGTCATCAACAATTTCTGCATCTCCATCGAGTCCAACCAGGCCTTCTGCACCACCTGCCATGCAGGCTACGGCTGGACCGACGGCAATTTCGACTTCAATGACGAGAGCAAGGTGGACTGCCTGGTCTGCCACGACACCACCGGCAAGTACCGCAAGCAGCCCGGCACCGGCGGCCTGCCGCCGACCAAGGCCATCGAGTCGCCGCCCGGCTCGGGCAAGATCGTCAAGCCGGTCGACCTCGCCGCCGTGGCCCAGGAGGTCGGCAAGACCAGCCGCGCCACCTGCGGCGCCTGCCACTTCTTCGGCGGCGGCGGCGACGGCGTCAAGCACGGCGACATGGACAGCTCCCTGGCCGCGCCCGAGGCCGACATCGACATCCACATGGATGCCACCGGCCTGGACTTCGCCTGCGCCACCTGCCACAAGACCGAGGACCACCAGGTGCCGGGCAGCCGCTACGTGCCCACCGCCCGCGACGACAAGGGCAGCCTGATGCGCGGCCGCGACGAGGCGCGCAACCCGGCGACCTGCCAGTCCTGCCACGGCAACGCCCCGCACAAGAAAGAGGCGCGCCTGAACAGCCACGCCGCCAAGATCGCCTGCCAGACCTGCCACATCCCGAAGTTCGCCCGCGGCGGCGTGCCCACCAAGATGGCCTGGGACTGGTCCACGGCGGGCAAGAAGGACAAGGACGGCAAGCCGCTCACGATCAAGGACAAGAAGGGCCACGTCGTCTACGACGCCCGCAAGGGCGACTTCACCCTGGCCGAGAACGTGGTGCCGGAATACGCCTGGTTCAACGGCGAGGTGACCTACACCCTGCTCGGCGACAAGGTCGACAAGACCGCCGGGGTCACCCCGATCAACCGCCTGGGCGGCAGCCCGGACGACGGCAAGTCGCTGATCTGGCCGATGAAGGTGATGCGCGGCGTGCAGCCCTACGACCCGGTCAACCACACCCTGGTCAAGCCGCACACGGCGGGCGACGACAGCACGGCCTACTGGAAGAACTTCGGTTGGGAGAAGGCCATCGAGGCCGGCATGGCCGGCACCGGCCAGCCCTTCTCCGGCCAGGTCGACTTCATCAAGACCGAGATGTCGTGGCCGATCACCCACATGGTGGCGGCCAAGGACAAAGCCCTGGCCTGCGTCGACTGCCACGCCGCCCAGAGCCGGCTGGCCGGCCTGCCCGGCATCTACATGCCCGGCCATAGCGCCAACCGGCTGCTCGACAGGATCGCCTGGCCGATCGCCCTGCTGGCCCTGCTCGGCGTGCTCGGCCACGGTGCCGGCCGCATCTACGCCGCCAGGAAGAATGGCGCCCGCAAATGAGCAACCGGATCTACGTCTTCAAGGTCTTCGAGCGCATCTGGCACTGGTCGCAGGCGTTCCTGATCATCGCCCTCCTGGTGACCGGCTTCGAGGTCCACGGCAGCTACAAGCTGCTCGGCTTCGCCAAGGCGGTCGACCTGCACACCACCCTGGCCTGGACCCTGGTGGGCCTGTGGGTGTTCGCCATCTTCTGGCACTTCACCACCGGGGAATGGAAGCAATACATCCCGACCATGCAGAAGGTCGGCGCCATGGTGCAGTTCTACGCGGTGGGCATCTTCACCGACGCGCCGCACCCGTTCAAGGCCACCGCGCTGAAGAAGCACAACCCGCTGCAGCGCCTGGCCTACCTGTTCATCCTGCTGTTCGTCGGCCCGCTGATCTGGTTCACCGGCTGGTTCTACCTCTTCTACGACAAGTGGACCGAGTGGGGCTGGGACCGGTACCTGAGCCTGGAGTGGGTGGCCTTCTTCCATGCCCTGGCGGCGTTCACGATGCTGATCTTCCTGATCGTCCACGTCTACCTGACCACCGCCGG
>JAAXVP010000341.1 GCA_013335435.1 Thiobacillus sp.
TCCGATCTCGGCGGCCGAGGCGGTCAGCACGATGGGCCGGAAGCGGCGCACCGCCGAGCCGACGATGGCCTCCCAGCAGGGCTTGCCGGCCGCCAGGTCCTGGTCGATCTGGTCGATCAGGATCACCGAGTTGCGCATGATCATGCCCAGCATGGCGATCACCCCCAGCAGGGCCATGAAGCCGAACGGCTTGCCGAACAGGAGCAGGAAGGCGGCGACGCCGATGATGCCGAGCGGCGCCGTGAGCACCACCATGATCACGCGCGGGAAGTTCTGCAGCTGGATCATCAGCACCGTGAACACTACCGCGATGAAGAACGGGATACCGGCGAACACCGCGCCCTGGGCCTTGCCCGATTCCTCCACCGAACCGCCGGTTTCGAGCAGGAAGCCGGCCGGCAGGGCGGCGTGGATCGGCTCCAGTTCCGGCAATATCTGCCCGGTCACGGTGGCCGCCTCGACACCCTGGTCGTAGACGTTGGCACGCACCGTGATGGTGGGCAGCCGGTTGCGGCGCCAGACCATGCCCGGTTCGAAGCCGTATTCCAGGCTGGCCACTTGGGCCAAGGGCACGCTCTTGCCGGCCCGGGTCGGCACCGCCAGGTCGGCCAGGCGGGCGAGGTCCAGGCGCTCGGCCTCGCCACCGCGCAGCTCGACGTTGACGATGCGGTCGGCCTCCCGGTAGGCGGTGGCCGCGGCACCGTTCAGGGTGGTGTTCAGGAAGGTCGCCAGGTCCTGGCTGCTGACCCCGAGCAGACGCGCCTTGTCCTGGTCGATGGCCACCCGGACGATCTTGGACTGCTCGTCCCAGTCGAACTGGACGTTGGACACGTTGGGGTTCTTGCGCATCACGTCGGCGACCTGGTGGGCCAGGCGGCGCAAGGTCGGGATGTCCTCGCCGGAGACCCGGAACTGGACCGGGAAGCCGACCGGCGGGCCGTTCTCGACCCGGAACACGGCGCCGCGCAGGCCCTGGAAGTCGGTTTCGAAGCGCCGGATCAGGCGCTGGCGCACCGCCTCCCGATCCTCGATGGACTTGGTCATGACCATGAACTGGCCGAAGTTGGCCGCCGGCAGCTGCTGGTCCAGGGACAGGTAGAAACGCGGCGAGCCCCAGCCGACGTAGGCGGTGTAGTGCTCGACGCCCGAGTCGGCGGCGAGGATCTTCTCCATCTTCCGCACCTCGGCGTCCACCGCCTTCAGGGACGCGCCCTGGGGCAGGCGCAGGTCGACCGTCAGCTCGAACCGGGCCGAGGACGGGAAGAACTGCTTCTGGACGATCTTCATGCCGTTCACCGCGACGACGAACAGGGCCACGGTGGCGGCGATGACCAGCCAGCGGTGCGCCACGCACCAGTCCACCAGGCCGCGCAGGCGATGGTAGAAGGGGGTGTCGTAGACGTCGTGGCCGCCCTCCTCCACCGGCCCGGTCGGCCGCGCGGCGGCGAAGCCGAGGCGGCGCATCAGGCCGTGCCGGCGCTCGGCCAGCCAGCCGTGGCTTTTCGGGGCATGCGGATCGGGTAGCAGCTTGAAGCCCAGGTAGGGCACCACCAGCACCGCCGCCAGCCAGGACAGCAGGAGCGCGGTGGCGTTGACCGAGAAGAAGGCGAAGGCATATTCGCCCACCACCGACTTGGCGATGGCGATGGGCAGGAAGCCGGCCACCGTGACCAGGGTGCCGGCCAGCATCGGCCCGGCCGTGCTGACGTAGGCGAAGGAGGCGGCCCGGCTGCGTTCCCAGCCCTGCTCCATCTTCACCCACATCATCTCCACGGCGATGATGGCGTCGTCGACCAGGAGGCCCAGGGCCAGGATCAGGGCGCCCAGCGATACCTTGTGCAGGCCGGTGCCGGTCCACCACATGACGAAGAAGGTCACCGCCAGGACCAGCGGGATGGTCAGCGCCACCACCAGGCCGGTGCGGAAGCCCAGGCTGATGAAGCTGACCAGGAGGACCACGGAGACCGCCTCGGCCAGGGACTGGACGAAGGACTGGATGGAGAACTTGACCACCTGGGGCTGGTCGGCCACCCGGTTGATCTCGACCCCGAGCGGTAGGCGCTGGCGCAGCTCGGCGAGCTTGGCGTCGAGGTTGTCGCCCAGCTGGATGATGTCGCCGCCCTTGGCCATGGTGACGCCGACGCCGACGGCCGGCTGGCCCTGGTGGCGCATGGCCGGCTGGGGCGGCTCGACGTAGCCGCGGCTGACCCGGGCGATGTCGCCGATGCGCAGGCTGCGCCCGCCGATCCTGATCACCGTGTCCTCGACCGCCCGCACGGTGTCGAACGGGCCGCTGGCGCGCACGTAGATGCGCTCCGACCCAGTCTCGAAGAAGCCGCTTTCGGTCACCGCGTTCTGCTGCGCCAGGGCCTGGGCGAGGGTATTGAGGTCGACCCCCAGGGTGGCCAGGCGGGCGTTGTCGATGTCGATGTGGATGCGCTCGTCCTGGACGCCGTAGAGGTCGACCTTGGCGACGTCCTTGACCCGCAGGAGTGCGTTGCGGACGTCGTCGGCGTAGTCCTTGAGCTGGGCGTTGGACAGGCCCGGCCCGGTGATGGCGTAGATGTTGCCGAACACGTCGCCGAACTCGTCGTTGAAGAACGGCCCCTGGATGCCGGCCGGCAGGGTGTGGCGGATGTCGCCGATCTTCTTGCGCACCTGGTAGAAGATGTCCGGCACCGCCTTGGGCGGCGTCGATTCGTGGGCCAGGAACATCACGGTGGACTCGCCCGGACGCGAGAAGCTGGTGATCTTCTCGACGTAGGGCACCTCCTGGAGCTTCTTCTCGATCCGATCGGTGACCTGCTGCTCGACCTCCTGGGCCGAGGCACCCGGCCACTTGGTCTGCACCACCATGAGCTTGAAGGTGAAGGCCGGATCCTCGGCCTGGCCCAGGTGGCGGTAGCCGTACACGCCCATGAGGGCCAGCACGACCATGAAATAGCCCATCAGGGCACGGTGGCGCAGGGCCCAGTCGGACAGGTTGAAGCCGGTCATGGTCAGCGCGCTTCGGCTTGGAACGGCAGCGGACGCACCGCCTGGCCGGCCACCAGCTTGTGGGCGCCGACCGCGACCACGGCCTCGCCGGCCGCGACCCCCGAGGCCAGGACGACGCCATCCTGCCGGTACGCCGCCACCTTGACCGGCCGGCGCTCGGCTTTGTCCTTTTGCACCACCCAGACTTCCGGTCCCTGGCCGCGTTCGATCACCGCCGAGAGCGGCACCTGGACGCCCGTCTCGGCGGCCTCCGAGACCAGTGCCACCTGGGCGGTCATGCCCAGTTGCACGGCCGGCGTGGCATCGAGAAGCTGGACGCGGGCGTCCGCGTGGTGTATGTGGTCAAACGCCGCTACCGTTTCCAGGCCCCGCTGGCGATCAAGGGATTCACGGTGGCCAAGCGGAGCGTCTTCGTCATCGACAAGAGCGGGACGGTCCGATACCGCTGGGTGGCGCCCGAGCCCAAGGTCGAGCCGAACTACGCTGAGGTGACGGCGGCCGTCAAGAAACTCTAACAGGCTGACGAAAA
>JAAXVP010000342.1 GCA_013335435.1 Thiobacillus sp.
TCAATCCGGCGCCATTCGGCGCTTACCTGAACCACCCCGGCGCGGGGATACTGTCGACCTCGCCGGAGCGCTTTATCGAACTGCGCGGCACCCGGGTAACGACGCGACCGATCAAGGGCACCCGGCCACGTGGCGCCGATCCGGCCTCAGACCGCGCCCTGGCCGCCGAATTGCTGGCGAGCGCCAAGGACCGGGCCGAGAACCTGATGATCGTCGATCTCCTGCGCAACGACCTGGGCAAGGTGTGTGTGACCGGTTCGGTCACGGTGCCGGGCCTGTTCGAGGTCGAGAGCTTCGCCAACGTCCATCACCTGGTGAGCACCGTGACCGGTACCCTGGCGTCCGATCGGGATGCCTTCGACCTGCTGCGCGCGACCTTTCCAGGCGGTTCCATCACCGGTGCGCCCAAGCGCCGGGCCATGGCAATCATCGAGGAACTGGAGCCGCACCGGCGTGGGCCGTATTGCGGCGCGATCGGCTATGTCGGTTACAACGGCGACATGGATACCAACATCGCCATCCGCACCTTGGTCGGACGCGGCGATATCGTCAGCTTCGGTGTCGGCGGCGGTATCGTCGCCGATTCGGTGGCCGAGCAGGAGTATCAGGAGTGCCTGGACAAGGCGGCACCGATGCTGAGATTGTTGCAGCCGGGTGGGCCGGATTAGGCGGGCTCGGGTAAAATCCACAGTCAGGGAAGCGTGGGGGAGTGGTTTAACCCAGCGGTCTTGAAAACCGCCGATCAGCAATGGTCCGTGAGTTCGAATCTCACCGCTTCCGCCAGTCAGAAACGGCCCGATGATCGGGCCGTTTTGCTTGTCATTCTTCGACGCAGATCGATTTTTTCGCTACGGCGATGCCGGTACGGATGACCAGGGCGGCGATGACCACGGTGGAGATGCCCAGTAGGATGCCGGCCAGACGCAGGTAGAGGGTGCTGCCGGTATGCTGGAACATTACCAGGGTGGCCACGGTGATGGCGGCCAGGGGGAAGGAATAGGCCCACCAGGACAGGAAGAATTTCAGTCGGGCGAACCATTTGGCCTGGAAGAACAGCAACACCGTGAAGAACAGGGCGCCGTTGTAGAGGACATGCGCGAAGGCGTCGACGCCGCCGGTCAGCTTGACGTAGGACAGGAAGCCGACCGCGGGCGGTGCGATCAGGATGAACATGGTCGGCATCAGCCGTTCGGGCAGGCTGCCGTGGAAGATCATCCGGTAGAAGATGATGGTCAGCAGGACTGGCCAGAAGGTCAGGCCGATGCTGAAGAAGAACCAGGATATTTCGGCTGGGGCGTGGCTGATTCCGGCGATGGGAACCAGGATATTGCCGACCACCGGGATGAACCAGGCCGGGTTCATGTGGGCGATCTCGAACTTGGTGTGGTGCACCCACTGGGTGATGATATACAGGGTCAGCAAAAGGTGGATCGCCGTGCCGGTAACCCAGAGCAACTGGGAATATGCGGGGTTGACCGGCAACCAGGCGATGGATAGCAGGATCAGGCCGATCGAGAAGGTCGGCACGAAATTCATCTTGACCGGGTGCCCCCATTCCTTGGCGATGCTGTCCCGATGTTTGAGTGCCTTGACGCCGTAGAGGCCGGCCAGGGCGATGAATAGCAGGGTGCTGAGGGCGAGCAGCCAGGCGCTGGCATGGACGGGGAGTTGCAGGATCTCCTCGGCGCGGTGCCAGGCGATGGTCAGGCCGCCCAGGCCCATGACGGTGGCAAACCAGGTGACGGGGAAGTTTTGCAGTCGGGGAGCGGTGGTGTCGGTCATGATGAGGAAATGGTTGGCCCGAACGCCAGTCCGGGCCGGATTGATTACATGGGTTTCTTGAGGGAAACGGCGCCGCGCAGCATGTTGGGCAGGTAGCCGGTTGCCTGGTCGTTCGGGTAGAGCTCGGCCAGCTTGGCCTTGACGCCGTCGGATATGGTTTCGCGCGTGCCATGGCAGCTCATGCAGACCTCCTGCATGACCAGGCCCTTCATGTAGCGGAAGGTCTTGGTCCCGCCATCCTGTACCACTTCGCCGTATTCCAGGCTGGCGGCAGTCTCGCCCTTGGCCAGGCGCTGTTCGAAGTCCTGTAGTACCCTGGTCTCCCACGCATCAGGCACGCTCTTGGGGTTACGGCTCTTGAAGGTCACCCGGCGCAGCTTGACGCCCTTCTGTTCGGACACGGCGGCGGCGATCTGGGGCGCCTTCTCCTGACAGACCGAGATCGCCCCGGCGGGGCCGACTTCTTTCAGGGCTGTCTTCAGTTCACCCCCCAGGGTCTGGACGACCTGGTTGACGGTGGCGCGGGCATCTTCCATCTGGCTGGCCTGCGGCGCGTTATTGGGCGTTGCGGCACAGGCGGCAAGCAGGGCGAGGGTTAGGCCGGCAAGTACGAAATGGCGTGTCTTCATGTGGAGGCTCCTGGTTGTTGTCGATGGCGGCCGCATGGGGGCGACCGTCCGATATTAAACCTCGTGCGACACGGCGACATGGACCAAGGCGGCGCGGATTGCATGCCTGGAGTCGGGTTGGTGGTCGCGGACCTGCTTGGCCTTCATGGCATATCGGTCGATTTCTTCAGCGGGGCGTCAGTGCGCGTTCCCGGCGCGATTGCGCATGTGGTCGGCTACCTTGACGAAGGCGGCATAGAGTTCTTCGCGCAGCGGTTCGGACGCCACCACGTCGGCCAAGGCCAGTTTCATGCACATCAGCCATTGGTCACGTTCGGTATCGCCTATGGGGAAGTGCAGATGACGTTTGCGCAGCATGAGGTGACCGTGCTTCTGTACGAAGAGTTGCGGTCCTCCCATCCATCCGGAGAGAAAGTCGAACAGCTTCTGGCGCGAGCCGGCCAGATCCTCGGCGTGCATTTTGCGAATGCCGTAGGCCTCCGGCAGTTCGTCCATGTGGGAATAGAAGGCGTCTACCAGGGCCTGAATCCTGTCCGCGCCGCCGATACGTTCGTAGTGGGTCTGAAACATGGTGGTGAAGTGGCGGAATTTGTTGATTATTTTACTAGGATATTGAGCTACAGAGAAGCCGAACCAGTAACCGGATCATAGAAGTTGGTGGTCGCTGTGGGAACTTGAAAAAAATCGGGGAGGAGAAGGAGGAGATGGAGCTCCTCCCCGAGTTCCTTGAGGAGAAAAGTCATACAACCCACCGCTACCGTCGACCGTGTCCCGCGTATCGTCGATAGCAGCTTTTCTAGGGGCTGCGTTGGATATATAGCAATGGTCGTGCCAGTGTTTTATGTTTTTGATGTATGTTTGTAACTTGTTGAAAGTAAAAGTAATCGAAGACATGCTCGACATTCCTGCGGGCAGGAATCGCGATGGTCTTGTCACGCGTGACTGTCATGTATGCGAAGGTGTCAAAAACGGCAATGCAATGACGTGACAGTGCGTGACGGTCAAAGATGTCGATGCCGTTGGGTATGCCTGAGGTAGGGGGGGGCGGGAAAAAAGATCGGGGAGGAGAAGGAGGAGATGGAGCTCCTCCCCGAGTTGCTTGAGGAGAAAAGTC
>JAAXVP010000343.1 GCA_013335435.1 Thiobacillus sp.
CAGCGGTTGAGCGAGGCCATGGGTCTACTCAAGAGCGTTCGCTATGCCAAACACAAGCTTGTCTACGCCGACGGCATGGACAGGATCACGGCCGCGCTGGTTCGCCGTGCCGGGGCCAGCTGTCGTTGGCGTCTGCTATGGGCTCTGCCTCACGGCGGCAGCCATGGCGAATCTCGGGGTTTTGATCGCTTACTGGTGCGTGACTCCCACGGGCGACGGCGCGGGCGACTACACCGGCCTGCCCGCCGGCACCAACCTGCTCCTCGCCTACGCCCAGTTCCCCCGCGCCGACAAGGTGTACAGCAAGGGCAACAAGGTCGTCGACAACCTGGACCTGGCCGTCAATGCCGGCATCCTGCGTTACGTCCACTTCATGAAGCTGGGCGATTACATCCTCGACCCGCAGATCATCGTGCCCTTCGGCAACCAGAAGATCGGCCTGTCCGACAGCAAGAGCAGCGGCCTTGGCGACGTGATCTTCGGCGCCACCCTGTGGACCATCGCCGATCTGGCCAAGGGCGAGCACCTGGGTTGGTCGGTGTTCTTCACCGCCCCCACCGGCAGCGACAAGAACCAGGGCTTCGCCCTCAGCAACAACCGCTGGGCCACCGACCTGCAAGTGGGCTACATCCGCAAGCTGTCCAACAAATGGACTGTCGATCTGATCGGCGAAACCGAGTTCTACCAGGACCAGCGCGACAGCAACGCCAAGAAGGACGCACTCCTGCAGGCTCACGGCCACCTGCGTTACCACATCAGCGACGCCACTTACGTAGCCGCCACCTACCGCCACGCCTGGGGCGCCAAGGAGAAGCTCGACGGCGTCGATATCGCCGGCGCCAAGAACAACGGCACAGCCATGCTCACCTGGGCCTCCTTCGTCGACAAGCAATGGCAGGTACAAATGCAATACACCCAGGACGTGAAGGTCGAGGAAGGCCCGAAGATCAGCGGCCTGCAGGCCCGCGTGCTCTACGTCTATTAAGCCGCCCACCCCAGGAGACAGAACCATGAACAAGCTTCACGGCATCGAACTGCACCCCGCCACCGCGGCCTTCCTCGCCAAGCCCCGGCGCATGCTGATCGGCGGCGAATGGGTGGATGCCCTCGCCGGGCAAACCCTGCCGGTGGTCGACCCCGCCAACGGCGAAACCTTCTGCCGCGTGCCGGCCGGCGAAGCCGCCGACATCGACCGGGCCGTAAAGGCCGCCAGCCGCGCCTTTGAATCCGGCGATTGGCCCAAGATGCGCCCGGTGGACCGGGAGCGCCTGCTGCTCAAACTGGCCGACCTGCTCGAAGCCAACGCCCAGGAATTCGCCGAACTCGAGGCCATCGACAACGGCAAGCCGGTGACCATGGCGCGCTACGTGGACGTCGGCCTGTCGGTGGATTTCATCCGCTACATGGCCGGCTGGGCCACCAAGATCGAAGGCGCGACGATGGAGCTGTCGGTGCCGCTGGTGCGCGACCGGGAGTTCTTCGGCTTCACCCGCCGCGAGCCGGTGGGCGTGGTCGGGGCGATCATCCCGTGGAACTTCCCGCTGCTGATGGCCATCTGGAAGCTTGCCCCGGCGCTGGCCGCCGGCTGCACGATGATCCTCAAGCCCGCCGAGGACACCCCGCTCACCGCCCTGCGGCTGGGCGAACTGGTGCAGGAGGCCGGCTACCCGGCCGGCGTGCTCAACGTGGTCACCGGCCTCGGCCATACCGCCGGCGCGGCGCTGGCCGCGCACACGGGCATCCACAAGATCGCCTTCACCGGCTCCACCGAAATCGGCAAGCTGGTCGGCAAGGCGGCCATGGAGAACATGACCCGCTGCTCGCTGGAACTGGGCGGCAAGAGCCCGGTGATCGTCCTCGACGACGTGGATCCCGCGGTAGCGGCTGCCGGTGCGGCCCAGGCCATTTTCTTCAACCAGGGCCAGGTGTGCACCGCGGGCTCCCGCCTGTACGTGCATCGCAGCCGCTTCGACGAGGTCGTCGAGCAGCTTTCCGCCATTGCCGCCGGCATGAAGATGGGCCCCGGCATCGACCCCACCACGCAGATTGGTCCGCTGGTTTCCAAGGTGCAGCAGAACCGGGTGATGGACTACGTGAACAGCGGCTACGCCGAAGGCGCCCGCGCCGCGGCCGGCGGTACGGCGGGCGACGGCCCCGGCTGCTTCGTCAGGCCGACGGTGCTGGTGGATGTGCACGACAACATGCGCGTGGTGCGCGAAGAGATCTTCGGCCCGGTGGTGGTGGCCCAGCCCTTCGACGACCTCGACGAGATCGCCCGGCGCGCCAATGACACGCCCTTCGGCCTGGCCGCCAGCATCTGGTCGAACGATCTGTCGCGGGTGCATCGCCTGATTCCGAAGATCAAGGCCGGCACCGTGTGGGTGAACTGCCACAACATCATCGAGAACGTGATGCCCTTCGGCGGCTTCAAGCAGTCGGGCATCGGCCGCGAGGCCGGCCGTTCGGCGCTGGAGCTCTACACCGAGCCCAAGTCGGTGATCATGATGCTGTAAGCGCCACGGCCGACGGCGGGCAGAGCGTTTCCGCGAGGTGCTGCAGGTCGAGCACCCCGAGCATGCGCTCTGCCGGGCCTGCACCGACAATCGCCGACGACCAGCGCGCACCGGACGCGGCCGCAATCTCCGGCAGGGCCAGGCGGCTGGCTCCGGGAGAGTCCGGCCGGTTGCGTGGAGCCTCGTCGATACTCACCAGACGGGGCACCGTGAAGCCGATGCTGGCTCCTCCCTCCAGCTCGACCACCAGCACGCTGGCCGTGGGGGAGCGCTCTGCGCCGGGCAGGCCGATGAGGTCACTCAGGCAGAAGGTCGGAATCGCCCGACCGCGGCTCACCACCAGCCCGGAAGCACGCGAGCCGGCCCCAAAAATGGTGGTTTCTTCCATCCACGGGATGATTTCGGCGATCTGTTCGATGGGCGTGGCCACCTCGAAGCCAAGGTCGTAGGTCAGCACCCGACAGCGCTCGGCCTGCACCTGAGTCTGAGCCGCGCCCGCCAGGAGATTCGGGCCGCTCGAGCGGCCCAGCCCTTCGACCGGTGTATTCATCCGCGCCAGACCCTCCATTTTGGGGTGCGTCGCCAGCAGTCTTCCATCGAGGAGGAAGTAGTAACCGATGCCTTCCGTTTCCGGCTTGCGGGAATGCAGCGGCAAGGTCTCCAGCGGCAGCACGCCGACGAAGAACTCGGCCTGGGGCAGCGTGCGGGCCGGAATGGGCACCGCGCTCGTCCCGTCGGCGCGCACCACGTCGATGACTTCATCCACGATGAAGGCCACCAGCCCCTTTGCATACTGAATCAGGAAAGCCTGGGTACGGGTCGGCTCGGCAATGCACCCGAGACCGCACAGGGAGAGGATATCCACCGCCGGCACCTTCACGCCGGCGTACTCGACGTACGCCTCGTCGATGATGAAGGGGATGCCGGTCTCGGCGATCTTGACGAAGGCCGCCGGATCCATGAAGTTCCCGGTCGGGTTGTTCGGGTTGGCGACGATGATGACCTTGGTCTT
>JAAXVP010000062.1 GCA_013335435.1 Thiobacillus sp.
CTGCACCTCGGATTCGCCGTGCAGCGCGCCCTGCGGTATGGAACCCCTCTGGCCCTGGCGATGCTGGACCTCGATCATTTCAAGCAGATCAACGATACCTACGGCCACGACGCCGGCGACCTGGTCCTGGTCCGGCTGGCGGAAACCCTGCATCAGCTGATGCGCGAGGTCGATGTCGTCGCCCGCATGGGCGGCGAGGAGTTCGCCGTCCTGATGCCGGACACCCAGGCGGAGGTGGCCGTGCAGGTGGCGGACAGATTGCGCCAAGCCGTGGCCGAGATGGCGGTCGAGACACCCGCGGCGACCCTGCGCTGCACGGCAAGTTTCGGCGTCAGCGAGTTCCTGCCCGGCGACAGCCGCATCCAGGATGTCTTCGTGCGCGCCGACCAGGCCCTGTACCGGGCCAAGCAGGCCGGTCGGAACCGGGTCGAGCGCTGGCGCGCCTAGGGAGACGCTGATTTTTCGTCATCCCCGCGTAGGCGGGGATCCAGTGCCTTGATTTAACTGGGTTCCCGCCTACGCGGGAACGACGGAATCAAATAAATCAGCGGTTCCCTAGGGATGCCGATCAAATCCGTCATCGCCAGGAGCGTAGCGACGTGGCGATCCAGAAGTTGTTGATGTTTTTGACGGGCTGGATTGCCACGCTACGCTGGCAATGACGACATAAGGTTTTCAGCGTTGCCCTAGGTCAGCAGCCAGCCCAGGCTGGCGCCCAAGGCGACGGCGGCGAAGCCGGGCAGGGCCCTGCGGGCCAGGTTGGCGCCGCCGATGGCCAGGGTCAGGCCGGCCTTGAACGCGATGTTGGCCAGCAACGCCAGCAGGATGGCGGTGGCAGCCTGGTGGCCGGACAGGGTGCCGAGCCCGAACAGGCGCAGGCTGGACAGGGTGATGGCGTCGACGTCGGTGAGGCCTGACACCAGGGCGACGACATAGACGCCGCCGCTGCCGGCAAGGTCGGACAGCCAGGCCGAGGCGACCAGGACGCCGGCATAGAGCAGGCCGAAGGTGACGGCGGATCGGATCTCGGTGGGGTTCTTCACTTCCAGACTGGGGGCGTCCGGACGGTTGTCCATGCGGCGCCAGACCGTGAAGTACAGGGCCAGCAGGCCGGCGCCGGCGCCGCCGCCGAAGATGAACAGCATCCTTTCCAGCAGGCCGGGTGCGACTACCGCGACTTCGATGGCCAGCCGGATCATCACCATCCAGTTGGCCAGCAGGATGACCAGGGTGGCCATGCCGACCAGGCCTGGATCGGCGCGGCCGTGGCGCGAGAAGGCCAGGGTGGTGGCGGTACTGGAGGCGATGCCGCCGAACAGCCCCGTGAGCAGGGCGCCGTGGCGCTGGCCGACGATGCGCAGGGCGGCGTAGCCGGCCAGCGACAGGCCCGAGATCAGTACCACCATCCACCAGATCTGGTGGGGGTTGAGCACTTCGTAGGGGCCGAAGCCGCGATTCGGCACCACCGGCAGGATGACGAAGGAAAGCACGGCGAACTGCAGGATGGAGACCAGGTCGAGCCGGGACAGCTGTTGGCTGATGCCGCGCATCTCGGCCTTGAAGTAGAGCAGGACGGTGGTCAGGATGGCCAGGGCGACCGCCAGCTGGGTGTAGCCGTACCAGACCAGGGCGCCGAGGCCGTAGCAGAGCACCACGGCGGCGATGGTGGTGGTGCCGGGGTCGTCCTCGTCCTCGTCCTTGGTATAGGCGGCCACCATCATGCCGCCCAGGACCAGCAGGCCGGCGCCGAGCAGCCAGGGCGCGCCGGTCTTCTCCGAGAGCAGGGCGGCCAGGGTGCCGGACATGGCGACCAGGGAGAAGGTGCGCAGGCCGGCCTTGGCCGAGGGGTTGCGCTCCCGTTCCAGGCCGATCAGCAGGCCGATCGCCAGGCTGGTCAGGAAGTGGGCCAGGGGCGCGAGTTCGGGCGAGTCGAATAGAGGCATGCCGTTCCCCATGACGAATGCTAGGTTTGATTGTAGGACGCCAACCCGGCTTGATGGCTGTGGGTTTTCCGTCTTACGGCTGCCGTGCCCCTGCGAGCAGGGCATCGAGGCCGCCGGCCAGGTGCCGGGTCACCGATTCGTAGAGGTCGAAGCGCCTCAGCACGGTGGAGGTGGGGGTGCGGTTGAGGTCGAATACCTGGGCCCGGCCGGCATGCATGACATAGTCGAATTTGCCGAAGTCGAAGCCCAGCCGGCGGCGCAGTTCGCGCACTTCCTCCGGGATCGGACACTCGTCGACCTGGTAGATGTTGGCGCCCTTGGCGATGGGGTCGTGCGACAACAAGCGCAGGCTGGTCTCCCGGTCGCCCAGGAAGCCGTAATAGCGCAGGCAGTAGGCGTCGCCCTCGCGCTCGGCGAGAAATTTCTCCACCACCAGATTGGGATTGTCGAACACGTCCGGCGGCACCTCGCTCAAGGATTCGAACACCGGATATCGGCCGGGCGCCATCTGTTCCAGATAACGCCAATGCGAGCGGCCCCCGAACGTGCGCGCCAGCTTGAACAATGGCCTGGCCAGGCGCGCCAGCGGGGTCTTCCGGGCGTGCGCATGCAGGCGCCGCTCGGGTATGCCGCCGTAGTTGCCTTCGGTCTTGACGATCACCGGACCGTCGTAGGTGTCGCCCCGGCGCAGCAGGTTGGCGCTGAACGAGGATTTCGAGATGTCCAGGATGCGCCGGTTGAGCACCCGCGGGTAATGCTCGTATAGGGCGGCGTAGGCGGGCGGCGTCACGGTCAAATCAAGGTGGGGGATCAGCAGGTCGGCCGCTTGCCGGTGCCGCGTGCCACGTAGCGTGGCCACCTTGATGCCGCGTGCCTGCCATAGGCCGAGCATGGGCTTGAGCAGATAGGGCGTGGATTCGAAGGAATCGTCCCGTTCATGGAGCAGGAGGGCGATGGTCGTCATGTTTGCCCTGTCAGGGGGTATCCCAGCGTTCCACGGTCAACTGCAGGCTACGCGTGCCGTTCCACTCGTTGACGTCGAGCCGGTAGGCGGCCTGGATTCGTTCCGGCAATGGCGCGTCCTGGTTGAACAGCATGGCGTCGGCCTCGAAGCCAGGGTGGCGCAGGCGCAGTTTCAGGTGCTTGGCGCCGACCAGGCGCTGCGATTGCACCTGGAAGTCGCCATGAAAGAGCGGGGCCGGGAAGCCCTGGCCCCAGACCGCGTCGCGCAGCGCACTGGCGCTGTCGAGGCTGAACTCGCCGGGTGCCAGCTCGCCGTCGGTCTCGATCACCTGGCGTAGTGCCGCCGGGTCCATCACCTCACGGCAGGTCGTCTCGAAGGCGGCGGCGAATTCGGCCAGGCGTTCGGCCGCCAGGGTCAGGCCGGCGGCGGCGGCGTGGCCGCCGAAGCGGACGATCAGGCCGGGATGGCGCTTGTCGACCAGATCCAGGGCGTCGCGCAGGTGCAGGCCGGGGATGGCCCGGCCGGAACCCTTGAGCAGGCCGTCGCCGCCGTCCGCGAATACCACGGCGGGACGATGGTGACGTTCCTTGAGCCGGGACGCGAGCAGGCCGACCACGCCCTGGTGCCAGGCGGGGTCGAACAGGGTCAGGCTGTAGCCGTCCTCGACGGCGATCGTTTCCAGTTGCGCCAGGGCCTGGTCCTGCATGTCGGCCTCGATCTCGCGCCGTTCGCGGTTCAGGCGGTCGAGCTCGCGCGCCCCGGCCTGGGCGGCGGCCGGGTCGTCGGCGAGCAGGCAGGCGATCCCCAGGCCCATGTCGGCGAGGCGGCCGGCGGCGTTCAGGCGCGGGCCGACCACGAAGCCGAGGTCCTGGGCCGAGGCCTTCGCCGAGTCCCGGCCGGCGGCCTTGAACAGGGCCTGGATGCCCGGGCAGGCCTTGTTCGCCCGCATCCGCTTGAGGCCCTGCTCGACCAGGAGGCGATTGTTGGCGTCGAGCCGGACCACGTCGGCGACCGTGCCGAGGGCGACCAGGTCGAGCAGTTCGGCCAGGTTGGGACCGTTGCCGGTGCCGAAGGCGCCGCGTCGGCGCAATTCGGCGCGCAGGGCGACGAGGACGTAGAACATCACCCCGACTCCGGCCAGGGACTTGGACGGAAAGCCGCATCCAGGCTGGTTCGGGTTGACGATCAGGGCCTCGGGCAGGCTGTCGGCGGGCAGGTGGTGGTCGGTGACCAGGACTTCGATGCCGAGCCGGCGCGCCTCTTCGATGCCGGCATGGGCGGCGATGCCGTTGTCGACCGTGATGATCAGGTCCGGCTTGCGCTCGGCGGCCAGGCGGACGATCTCGGGCGACAGGCCGTAGCCGTACTCGAACCGGTTTGGCACGATGTGGTCGACCACGGCGCCCATGGCGGCCAGGCCGCGTTGTCCGACCGCACAGGCGGTGGCGCCGTCGGCGTCGTAGTCGGCGACGATGAGCAGCCGCTCGCGGCGCCGGATGGCGTCGGCCAGGCGGGCAGCGGCCGCGACGCAATTGAGCATGGCGTCGTATGGCAGCATCTCGGCCAGCGAGGTCTTGAGCGCTTCCTTCGTGGCGATGCCGCGGCTGGCGTACAGGCGTGCCAGCAGGGCAGGGTGGCCGGCGGCGCGCAGGCGTTCGGCATCGGCGGCGGCCCAGGGGCGGGTGACGATATTCAGCATTTCACTATATTACCCGTCACTGTTTGGTTTGCCCGGAGGCTGCATCTATTATCCGAGCCATGAGCCATTACCTGCCTCTGTCCCGCGTCGCCCGCCTGGTCGGCGAGCCGCGCTCCGAAATCCAGCGTCGCATCCGCGCCGGCGAGCTGGCGACCTTCGACGGCCAGATCGAGCTGGATGAACTGCTGCGCGTCTTTCCGAACGTGAAATGGCAGGACGACGGTGAATACGAGCACGTCGAGGAGATCAAGCGCAAGGCCTTCGGCAAGCGGGTGATGGAACGCGCCCTGCCGGACAAGGAGGTTCTGGCCGAGCGCCTGTACGAACTGGGCAGGGAGTTCGCGGCCGCGAAATCGCTGCTGATCCACTACGACCGCGTATTCGGCTGGCTGGATGACCGGTTGCTGGGCTTCGCCGAGGACGACCCCGAATCGGCCGACGCCCTGATGGCGATCCGGATCTGGCTGCGCCGGCAGCTCGATGAGGCACCCGGCGAGGCCGAGCGCGCCAAGGCGCTCCTGGCGGAGGAGAGCGTAATGCGTGTGATGTCGGTTCACGTCGAGGTGCGGCCCAGCGGTCACGAGTTCTTCGTCGAGGGTAACGACACCATCCTGGAGGCCGCCCTGCGGGCCGGTATCTCGCTCAACTACGGTTGCAGCAACGGCAATTGCGGCGACTGCAAGGTCAGGCTGGTATCCGGCCAGGTCAAGAAGGTGCATCCGCACGACTATGTCCTCAAGGAGGCCGACAAGGCCGCCGGGGCGATCCTGATGTGCTCCTACACCCCGATCACCGACGTGGTCATCGAGGCCAGCGTGTCCGGGGCCGACGACATCCCGGAACAGACCATCGTGACCCGGGTGAAGGAGGTCGAATTCGTCGACGATGACCTGGTCGCCTTGCATCTCACCACCCCGCGCAGCCAGCGCCTGCGTTTCCTGGCCGGCCAAAGGGTGACCCTGAACGCGGCCGGCCTGGCAGGCGAGTACGCCATCGCCAGTTGCCCGTGCGAGGATCGTCACATCGAGCTGCACATCCGGCGCGACAACCGGCCGTTCTCCCGCATGGCCTTCGAGGATCTGCGCAAGGAGGTGCCGGTGACCCTGAACGGCCCGCGCGGTTCGTTCGTGATCAAGATGGACTCGCGCCGGCCGGCCCTCTTCGTCGCCTGGGACGATGGCTTCGCGCCGATCAAGAGCCTGATCCAGCATGCCATGTCGCTGGAAGTCGCCGAGACCATGGATCTGTTCTGGGTCTCCGATGCCTTGCCGCATTACCAGGACAACCTGTGCCGGTCCTGGGCCGATGCCCTGGACAATTTCCACTACCGCGCCTTGACGGCGGTCGACGGCATCGAGGCCAACGTCGAGACCATCCTGGCCGGGCACCCCAACCTGACACATTTCGATCTCTATGCCGCCGGACCGGCGGCATTCCTCGACCGGCTGAAACTTGCGGCCGTCGAACGCGGCTTGTCGCCCTTGGGGTGGCACGGCGAAATCGTTCTCTGATACCCTCGCCCGGTCATATCCAGCCAGAGGCAGTCATGAGTGCGCGGGTGATCGCGGTGGTGAACCAGAAGGGCGGAGCCGGCAAGAGCACCCTGGCCATGTTGTTGGCCGGCAGCCTGGCCGAGGATGGTCGTCGCGTCCTGGTCGCCGACGCCGACCCGCAGAACACCTCGAAACGCTGGGCCTCCGCCGGCGAGGGCTTTCCGGCCGAGGTGGAGGACCTGTCCGGCGAGGAAGGCAAGCTGCACAAGCACCTGAAGAAACGCCTGGACCGCTACGACTACATCGTCATCGACACCCCGCCCGCCGCCACCGCGCCGGTCACCGCCAGTGCCCTGCGTATCGCCCATCTGGCCCTGGTGCCGGTGATCCCGTCGCCGCCCGACATGTGGGCCAGCCTGCGCATCCGGGAAGCGATCCAGGCCGCCATGGCGGACAGGAATCCCGACCTGATCGCCCGCCTGGTGGTCAACCAGGCCCAACTCAACACCGTCCTGGCACGCGAGGTCCTGGCCCTGCTGCCGGAGTTCGGCATCCCCATGCTGGCGGCGCAGCTGAAGAGCCGGA
The DNA here is from genome assembly GCA_013335435.1 of Thiobacillus sp. Lineage (GTDB taxonomy): Bacteria > Pseudomonadota > Gammaproteobacteria > Burkholderiales > Thiobacillaceae > Parasulfuritortus. The sequence continues at coordinate 6,685 of JAAXVP010000062.1, forward strand.
CCGCCTACCGCCAGTGCGCCGCCCTGGGAGCCGGTATTGCCGCCCTGGGCAGCCGGGCCGCCCTGGCCAGCCTGGAGGTGGAGGCGTTGCGGCGCGAGGTGGAGTTCCTGCTGGCGGTCTGATCGCCGGCGTGCCAGAAAAAAAGCGCCGTGAGGCGCTTTTCTCGTTGCCGGACGGCGTCGTCGTTCAGCCCTGCCTGCTCCGGCGCCGGGCCACGAGGCCGCCCAGGCCCAGGGCGGAAAGCATCAGTACGGCACTGCCGGGCAGGGGAACCTGGGACAGGCTGATCAGGTTCTGGGAATACGGCGAGGTGGTGTCGTACAGGTAGGCGATCCGGTAGCTGCCGGTCCGGGCCGCGCTATCCAGGGCATCCAGCCAGCCTTGTGCCAGGGTTCCGCCGGTGATGCCCGCCGAGGTCTTGAAGGTGGCGCTGTTCAGGTCGTACAAGCCGTCGGAGCCCGCGGTGCCGAACATGATCGCCCAGACCGCGAGTTGGAAAGCGGCCGACTCCTCCTTGGTGTTGACATCGGCGTAGCGTTGGTTGACCAGATCCTGCAGATCGCCGGTCCGGCTGGCGCCGAACACGGCAGCCAGATTTGCGCTGGTGCCGACGTTGTAGACCACGCCGCCATCCATGAGCCAGTGGTTAATGTCGACGCACCAGGTGTTGATCAAATCGTTGACGTGGAATTCCGCCGAGGTCGAGGCCATCACCTTCATGCTGTCACCACCGACCCCGACACTGACCATATTGGGGGTCGTGTCGGAAACGGAGGAACTGGGGTTCGGCCAAATCTGGCCCGAGCCGTAGCCTACGGCGCCGCTGCCGAAATTGGCCGAGCCGACCCAGTCGAGAGTGACGGTATCGGCGAGGGCATGCTGGCCGGCGCCCAGGAATCCCAGCAAGACCAGGGCAAGAAAACCTCTCTGTTTCATATTCATGATGTGAGCTAATGAGTTTGAAGTTGGTATAAATACCTTACTTGCTGGAAGGCCATTGTGCAATTGGCCCATTCGGGCCAATCGCGTGGTGTTTCGGGTCGATTCCGGGGGAGGCTATTTGGTGAAGGCGACCAGATTCTGAGTGTAAGGCTGCGTCGCGACGTAGAAGTAGCGGATCTTGTAGCTGCCCGTGCTGGCCGCGCTGCTGAGGGTGTTCAGCCAGGATTGGGCCATGGTCGCGACGGCGGCCTGGTCGCTGGCCAGGGTGGCGGAATAGGTGGCGTTGCCGAGGTTGTATTTGCCCGTGCTGTCCGGGGTGCCGAACAGGATGGCCCATATGGCCAACTGGAAAGCCGCCGATTCTTCGGTCGTGTCGACTGTCGCATATCGCTGGTTGGCCAGACGGAGTAGATTGTTGGTGCGCGTGCTGCCGAACTTGCCGGACAGTTTCTTGCTGTCGCCGAGCGTATAGGTCTGGCTGTCGAGGAGGCCGTAGTTGACGTCGGCACACCAGGCATTGACCAGGGTGCCGACCTTGAACAGCGTCGACGAGGAGGCATCCACCTTGAAGCTGTCGCCGCCCACGTCTTCCTCTATGGTGGTCTTGCTGGTGCCCGTCGGGTAGGTGGGATTGGGCCATACATTGCCGAGCACGTAGCCGGCCACCGTGGTACCGAATTTCGCCCCGCCCTGCTTGGTGAGCTTGACCGTGGCGGCCCAGGCCGGGGAACCGGCAATCAGACCGGCCAGCAAGACAACGGTGGCGAACAGGGAAACGCGCAGTCCGGCTTTCATATGAGCCCCCATGATGTTTGGCTAAGAAGTTTCATCTTATCGCGTCGCCACGCGACGGCAATGGCCAATTTGGATCATTGGCCGCCCATGCCCGGATCGGCTTCCATCTCGATATCGGGTCGACCCGGTCGGGCGGGCGCCCCTTCTCGCGGGGATGGCTTTCCGGTAGGCTAACGACAGATGCGCCAGGTCCTGGGGAGGGTGAACGGCGCCGCGATTCCCCTGTAGATTTGGCCCATGACCTCGATCTTTTTATACGACACCACCCTGCGCGACGGCGCACAGCGCGAAGATATCTCCTTGTCGGTCGAAGACAAGCTGACCATCGCCCATCGCCTGGCGGCCTTCGGCATGCATTACATCGAATGCGGCTGGCCCGGCTCCAACCCCAAGGACGCCGATTTCTTCGCCCGCGCCAACCGCATGAACCTGCCGGCCAAACTGGCCGCCTTCGGGCGCACCCGGCACGCCAACGCCTCCTGCGAGGACGATACCAACCTGCGTGCCCTGGTCGAGGCCGGCACACCGGCGGTGACCCTGGTCGGCAAGACCTGGGACTACCACGTCCACCACGTCCTCTCGACCACCCTGGACGAGAACCTGGCCATGATCCGCGACAGCGTGGCCTGGATGAAGGGGCAGGGCAGGGAAGTGGTGTACGACGCCGAGCACTTCTACGACGGTTTCCTGGCCAACCCGGACTACGCCGTCGCCACCCTGCGCGCCGCGGCGGAGGCCGGCGCCGACTGGCTGGTCCTGTGCGAGACCAATGGCGGCAAGCTGCCCTGGGAGATGGAGGCGATCACCCGCGAGGTGGCCGGCCGACTGCCCGGCGCGCGCCTGGGCGTGCACTGCCACAACGACACCGGCTGCGCGGTGGCCAACTCGCTGGCGGCGGTGCGCAGCGGCGCCGCCATGGTGCAGGGCACCGTGAACGGCTATGGCGAGCGGGTCGGCAACGCCGACCTGGTGACCATCCTGGCCAACCTGCAATTGAAGATGGGTTATCCGGTCCTGCCGGAGGAACGTCTGCAGGAGTTGACCAACCTGTCGCGCTTCGTCGCCGAGGTGGTCAACCTGAAGCACGACAGCCACCAGCCCTATACCGGCCATTCCGCCTTCGCCCACAAGGGCGGCATCCATGTCGCGGCGATCCTGAAGTCGCCCGATACCTACCAGCACATCGATCCCGAGCGGGTCGGCAACCAGATGCGCTCGGTCACCTCGGAGCTGTCCGGGCGCGGCAACATCCATCTCCAGGCCAAGCGCATGGGCCTGGATGTCGACAACGAGGCGGCCCAGCGCGTCCTGGCCCAGATCAAGCATCTGGAGCACGAGGGCTTCACCTTCGAGGCGGCCGAGGCCAGCGTCGAACTGATGTTCCATCGCCTGGACCCGGACTACCGGCATCCCTTCGAACTGCTCGACTACTTCGTCATCACCGAGCGCCGCCATGGCCGCGGCCTGCTCGCCGAGGCGACGGTCAAGGTGAAGGTGGGCGACGCGGTGAAATTCACCGCCGCCGAGGGCAACGGCCCGGTCAACGCCCTGGCTACGGCCCTGCAAAACGCCCTGGTCGACGTCTATCCGGTCCTGCGCACGGTGCGCCTGACCGACTACAAGGTGCGCATCCTGGCCGGATCGGCCGGCACCGCGGCCAATACCCGGGTCCTGATCGACTTCCAGAGCGGCCAGGATGGCTGGACCACGGTCGGGGCCAACGCCAACATCATCGACGCCAGCTGGCGGGCCCTGTCGGACAGCATGGAATATGCCCTGATTCGCCTCGGCGGAACGACTACCCCATCGCCTAGTCCTACCCGGACGTGAAATAATCCGCTTCTTTGATTCGGTTGCCCATGTCATGACCCCGCGCACCCTTTACGACAAACTCTGGGACGCCCACGTCGTCCACCAGGAAGCCAACGGCACGGCCCTGCTCTACATCGACCGCCACCTGGTTCACGAGGTGACCAGCCCGCAGGCCTTCGAGGGACTCAAGCTGTCCGGCCGCAAGCCCTGGCAGGCCAAGACGGTATTGGCCACGCCCGACCACAACGTGCCGACCAAGCACCGCGACGCCGGCATCGTCGATGCCGTGTCGCGTACCCAGGTCGAGACCCTGGATGCCAACTGCGCCGAGTTCGGCCTCAACGAGTTCCGCATGAGCGATCACCGCCAGGGCATCGTCCACGTCATCGGCCCCGAGCAGGGCTTCACCCTGCCCGGCGTCACCCTGGTGTGCGGCGATTCCCACACCAGTACCCATGGCGCCTTCGCCGCCCTGGCCTTCGGCATCGGCACCTCCGAGGTCGAGCACGTCCTGGCCACGCAATGCCTGTGGCAGAAGAAGGCCAAGGCCATGCTGGTCAAGGTCGACGGCGACCTGCCGGCCGGCGTTACCGCCAAGGACATCGCCCTGGCCGTGATCGGCCAGATCGGCACCGCCGGCGGCACCGGCTACGCCGTCGAGTTCGGCGGTTCGGCCATCCGCGCCCTGTCCATGGAAGGCCGCATGACCCTGTGCAACATGGCCATCGAGGCCGGCGCCCGCGCCGGCATGGTGGCGGCCGACGACAAGACCATCGCCTACGTCGAGGGTCGTCCGCAGGCGCCCAAGGGCGCCGACTGGGACCAGGCCGTGGCGTACTGGCGCACCCTGCACTCCGACGCGGGCGCGCAGTTCGACGCTGTGGTCGAACTGGATGCCGCCGAGATCAAGCCGCAGGTGACCTGGGGCACCTCGCCCGAGATGGTGGTGCCGGTGACCGACCGGGTGCCCGATCCCGCCGAGGCACCCAACGCGGTCAAGCAGGCCGACTGGGAGCGTGCCCTGGACTACATGGGCCTGAAGGCGCACACGCCGATCTCCGAGATCGCCGTGGACAAGGTGTTCATCGGTTCCTGCACCAATTCGCGCATCGAGGACCTGTGGGCGGCCGCCGAAGTGGTCGGCGTGCTGGCCCGTAGCGGCCGCAGGGTGGCGGCGAACGTGAAATTGGCCATGGTGGTGCCGGGTTCCGGCCTGGTCAAGGCGCAGGCCGAGGCCGAGGGCTTGGACAAGGTGTTCACCGAGGCCGGCTTCGAGTGGCGCGACCCCGGTTGCTCCATGTGCCTGGCCATGAACGCCGACCGTCTGGAAGCCGGCGAACGGTGCGCCTCGACTTCCAACCGTAATTTCGAGGGCCGCCAGGGACAGGGCGGCCGTACCCATCTGGTCAGCCCGGCCATGGCGGCGGCGGCGGCCATGTTCGGACATTTTGTTGACGTGAGAGAGGTGATGCCATGACCCCCAAGCACTGGATCGTTCTGGGCGTAGTGAAACTGGCGTTGATCGCCGTGGCGATCGGCGTCGTCTTCAGCATGTACGGCTGCAATACCGTGCGCGGTATCGGCCAGGATATCGAGAAGGCCGGCGGGGCCATCGAGAGGGCCGGTAGTCGATGAAACCCTTCATTCATCTTGACGGTCTGGCCGCGCCCATGGACCGGGCCAACGTCGATACCGACGCGATCATCCCCAAGCAGTTCCTCAAGTCGATCAAGCGTTCCGGCTTCGGCCCCAACGCCTTCGACGAATGGCGCTACCTGGACCGCGGCGAGCCGGGCATGGATTGCTCGAATCGGCCCAAGAACCCCGACTTCGTGCTCAACCAGGCCCGCTACCAGGGTGCCTCGGTTCTGCTGGCGCGGGAGAACTTCGGCTGCGGCTCCAGTCGCGAGCATGCCCCCTGGGCCCTGGAGGACTATGGCTTCCGGACCATCATCGCGCCCAGTTTCGCCGACATCTTCTTCAACAACTGCTTCAAGAACGGCATCCTGCCCATCGTCCTGCCGGCCGAGGTGGTGGACCGCCTGTTCCAGGAAACGGCGGCCAGCGAGGGCTACACCCTGGCCGTCGACCTGCCGGCCCAGACCGTGACCACGCCCTCCGGCGAGGTGATCCCGTTCGAGGTCGACGCCGAGCGCAAGCACCGCCTGCTCAACGGTCTCGACGACATCGGCCTGACCCTGCAACTTACCGACCAAATCAAGGCCTACGAGGCGCGCCGCAAGGCGGATGCGCCGTGGCTGTTCGTCTGAAAGGAATATCATGAAGCTCGCAGTTCTGCCGGGTGACGGCATCGGCCCCGAGATCGTCGCCCAGGCGGTCAAGGTTTTGGACGTCTTGCGTCGCGACGGCATGAAGATCGAGATGGAAGAGGCGCCCATCGGCGGCGTCGGCTACGACGTGGCCGGCGACCCGCTGCCCGAGGCGACCTTCAAGCTGGCCCAGGAGTCCGACGCCGTCCTGCTCGGCGCGGTGGGCGACTGGAAGTACGACACCCTGCCCCGCGACGTGCGTCCCGAACGCGGCCTGCTGCGCATCCGCAAGGGCCTCGGCCTGTTCGCCAACCTGCGTCCGGCGCTGCTCTACCCGGAACTCGCCTCGGCCTCGACCCTGCGCCCGGAGATCGTCTCCGGCCTGGACCTGATGATCGTGCGCGAACTGACCGGCGACATCTACTTCGGCCAGCCGCGCGGCATCACCACCCTGGAAAGTGGCGAGCGCGAAGGCCTCAACACCATGCGCTACACCGAGTCCGAGGTGCGCCGCATCGGCCGCGTCGCCTTCGACATCGCCATGAAGCGCAACAAGCGGGTTTGCTCGGTGGACAAGGCCAACGTCCTGGAGTGCACCGAGATGTGGCGCCAGGTCATGATCGAGGTGGCCAAGGACTACCCCGAGGTCGAGCTGTCCCACATGTACGTGGACAACGCCGCCATGCAGCTGGTGCGGGCGCCCAAGCAGTTCGACGTGGTGGTCACCGGCAACATCTTCGGCGACATCCTGTCCGACGAGGCCTCCATGCTCACCGGTTCCATCGGCATGCTGCCGTCGGCCTCCCTGGACGCCAACAACAAGGGCATGTACGAGCCCAGCCACGGCTCCGCCCCGGACATCGCCGGCAAGGACGTGGCCAACCCGCTGGCGACCATCCTGTCGGTGGCCATGATGTTCAAGTACACCTTCAACGACGAGGCCACCTACCAGCGTATCGACAACGCGGTGAAGAAGGTGATCGCCTCGGGCAAGCGCACCGCCGACATCTGGACCGAGGGCTGCACCAAGGTATCCTGCTCGGGCATGGGCGACGCCGTCGTCGCCGCGATGTAAAGAAATTAACTGCTCTGAGGCATAGATAAATGAAGAAAGTAGGTCTGATCGGCTGGCGCGGCATGGTGGGTTCGGTGCTCATGGGCCGGATGAAGGAAGAGCGCGACTTCGACCACATCGAGCCGGTGTTCTTCACCACCTCCAACGTCGGCGGCCAGGGCCCCGACATCGGCAAGGACGTGCCGCCGCTCAAGGACGCCAACAGCGTTGACGAGCTCAAGGGCATGGACGTCATCATCACCTGCCAGGGCGGCGACTACACCAAGGAGGTCTACCCGAAGCTGATGGCCAGCGGCTGGAAGGGCTACTGGATCGACGCCGCCTCGACCCTGCGCATGAAGGACGACGCCATCAT
>JAAXVP010000344.1 GCA_013335435.1 Thiobacillus sp.
CGGACCGGGAGGCCGGTGAAATATTGAATTCGGCCTGTTCGCGTCGCATCGACCGGCCCGATGAAAAAAATCGGGTCAGGGATGATGCGGTGACGCGGAATCGGGTTTTTCTACAGCGTCGTTAGCCCAACATTTGGGGGCGAATCATGGATAGCAATTCTTTGAGTAGTCGGTGGTGGGAGAATTATCTCGTCAGATATTTCATGCCATCAATTGCCGGCATTGCCATCGTTTCTTGGTTTTGCGCCATAGACCCAAAGCTAAAAGAGATTTTATTCTTTGGCTTAAAGGAGAGTGCTCTCGATACAGGCGCATTAGTTTTACTTGTTTTGTACGGTAATTTATTTTGCTATGTGTCGTCCTACCCAATTCTTGTGTTTCACTCAACAAGATCAATTGATTTCAAGGGGTATCAATGGCGCCCATGCATTACTGATGGATATATAGCAACAGCTCTTCTCCTGATTTTATGCGTAGGGTCTGGGATTTTTTTTCATGGAGTAACAAGAATAGCGACCATTTGTCTACTCGTTGTTATTTATAGTGGTCTTCAGGTTGTACGGATTTATAGATCATTGAAGCCAGTATCTATTCCTGGATGGAAAACACGAACATACTTACAGTATTTTTTCTTGGTTTCCTTGTCTAAAAGAAGAGGTAGACTGCCGATCAAGACAACAACAACCAATGAAGATGAAGATGTCTCGGAAACAACAGAGGAACAAAACAAATGGCGGCAAGAAATTGTTGATAGTTACAAACACATGCGCGAGCATGGCAACTCCGCTTTCATATTTGCACTTGAAATCACGCTGGCGACAATTTGCTATGCCACAATTTTCTCACTCGATGAGAATGGCTTTACAGAGTTAGCAATTCTTGCTGCTATATTCGTCCTATGGTCGTTTCCTGCTGTGCTTGTCCACTTCTTAGGGCAACACATTGAGAGGCGTTATGCCAAGAGTGACGATATGATTTCATGGAATGGCTAACACTCGCTTCGAGTGGGACGCTCCGCCGAAAAGCCGGCTCCGCGCCCCTCAAGCTAAACGTTGACGCTGCCGAAAAACCCGCACCTTCCACCACAACGCATTTCTCCCATTCCCTCTTGCGGAAACTCCCCGCCCCGCCTTGGGTCGCATAAGCCACCGAGCCCTGCCGGTCACTTCAACTCGTGTAGGATTGTGCCTGCGCCTTGCGGTCGACCGTCCCCTCGGGTCTACCCCTGTCTTACATGCCAACGATTGGAGAAATTACGATGTTGATGCGACTGTTGCCCGCCGTCCTGCTTGTCCTGCCGTTGTCCGCCGTGGCGGCACCGAGCACCCCGAGCGCAACGCCTTCCGAACCCAATGTGCGAACCGTGACTGAAACCTATCAGGACTGGCTGGTGGTCTGCGCCGAACGCGACGGCAACAAGCAGTGCGAGGCCCGGCAGCAACTGGTCAACAACAAGACCAAGCAGGTAGTCATGCAACTGACCCTGGCCAAGCCGGACAAGGCCAAGCCGGTCTTCCAGATCGCCCTCCCCCACATGCTGGACCTGACCAAGCAGGTCGGCATCGCCGTCGACGGCCAGAAGGCACGCACCTATCCCTACCGCTTCTGCAACAAGGCCGCCTGCTTCGTCCAGGTGGAAGGCAACGATCCGCTGTTCGCCGTGCTCGGCAAGGGTACCGACGGCATCATCCGGGTGACCGCCATGGGCCCGGGCGAGCAGAAGGAACAGGAAATCAAGTTCTCCCTGAAGGGCTACGCCGCCGCCGCCGGCAGGCTCTAGACACGCTTCCGAAAGCCGGCCGGCCGCGCCGGCTGGCCGCGCATGCCATCCTGACCCCAGCCGGTCAGAAACGGCGGTTTGCCGCATCGTGCGCATGCCTGACAAACCCCGCCCCCCTCCGGGCAGCACATCCTTGCCACCCTAGGGCGGCCGAGCCCTGCGGTCACCGCCATGCCTCGGGGGTGCAATTTCCAAACGGCCGGTTATAACGAAAAGCGTGGGGATCGCCGTAAACCCGGCATCGGCCTTCAGAACAAGCGATAAAGCGCCTTATCAAATGCAACCGCACGCACCGGTCCGACTACGTTCGCGCATACCGCAGGGCCTGACTTTCGGCGTTGCACCTATGAATCGACCATGACTGCCGCTCCCCCGGGCAACCCCGTGAATCAACCGACAGGTGTCCCATGCCCATACCTCGACTTCGCCTGATTCCGGCTCTTTTGGCATGCGCCACGGCCTTCGGCCAACCCGCCCAGGCGGCCACCGACGCCCTGAACCTCAGCCTGGAAGACCTGATGCAGGTGGTCGTCACCTCGGTCTCGAAGAAGTCCCAGACCCTGTCCGAGACCGCCGCCGCCGTCCACGTCATCAGCGCCGAGGACATCCGCCGCAGCGGCGCCGCCAGCATCCCAGAGGCCCTGCGCCTGGCCCCGGGCGTGCAGGTCTCCGCCATCGGCAACAACAAGTGGGCCGTGTCGATCCGGGGCTTCGCCGATCGCTTTGCCAACAAGCTGCTGGTGCTCGTGGACGGGCGCAGCGTCTATACGCCGCTGTTCTCCGGGGTGATGTGGGAGGCCTTGGACGTGCCGCTGGAGAACATCGCCCGCATCGAGGTGATACGCGGGCCCGGGGCGGCGATCTGGGGCGCCAACGCGGTCAACGGGGTCATCAACATCATCACCAAGTCGCCATTCGACGTCCAAGGCGGCCAGGTCGTCCTGGCCGCCGGCAGCGAACTCAAGAACCTGGGCTTTGCCCGCTATGGCTGGAGCCCCGACCCCGACACCGCCGCGACCCTGCATGTCCAGGCCCACGAGTCCGACGCTTCCAGGCAACTGGACGGCGACGCCGGCAAGGACAACTGGCGCACCCGCAGCGCCGGCTTCAAGGTGGAGCACCTCCTGCAGCATGGCACCCTGCTCGTCGAGGGCGGCCTGTCGCACAGCCAGGCCGGCGACGAATTCCTGCTGCCCGAGCTGGACCCCATGCCGGATTCACCGCTGACGACGGCTACCCAGAAGGCCACGAACAGCCACCTGATGGCCCGTTGGCAGGATAACGTCGGCGGCGGGCGGCAGGACAGCCTGCAACTGTATCTGGAGCATTCCGACTACCGGCACGAGATACTCGCCGAAAAGCGCACCACCGCCGACCTGGAATACCAGCAGCGGCGCCAGGGGACGAGGCACGACCTGACCTGGGGCGCGGGCTACCGCTACAGCGCCGACCAGATCGACAGTTCATCGCTCTTCATGACCAGCGAGCGGGAACGCGGCACCTCGCTGTACAGCCTGTTCGCCCTCGATGAAATCACCCTGGAGCCGGAGCGCTGGCGCCTGAGCCTGGGCGCGCGCCTGGAGCACAACGACTACACCGGCTTCGTGTTCCAGCCCAACCTGCGCCTGCTCTGGAATCCCGAGCCGAACACCAGTGCCTGGGTGTCCGTGGCGCGGGCCGTGCGCACCCCGTTCCATGCGGGACGGGGAGATCGGA
>JAAXVP010000063.1 GCA_013335435.1 Thiobacillus sp.
TGGCAGCCGGCGCATTGCTTGTCGTGCATGGCCTGGCCGGCCTTGGCGTCACCCTTGGCGAAGGGTGCGGCCTGGACGGCCGGGGCGACGAGCAGGGCAAGCAGGATGGGGGCGATCCGTTTCATGGTGTTTCTCCTCTCTCAATTACGCAGCGCTTGTGGGCCGGCCAGGGATTGCAAGCGGGCGATCCGCTCGCTGGCCTTGGGGTGGCTGTCGTAAAAGAGAGAATAGACCGGATCGGGGGTCAGTGTCGCGGCATTGTCGCGGTACAGCGCCACCAGGGCGGCGATCAGGTCCGAGGCACGGCTGTGCCGGGCGGCGAAGGCGTCGGCCTCGAACTCGTGCTTGCGCGAGTACAGGCTCATCAGCGGGCTGATCGGGAACAGGAATACCGGCAGGACCAGGAAGAACAGGGCCAGGGCGGTGGCGTCGGTCTGGGCGCTGACGTTGAGTCCGGCGTAGAACCAGTCGGCCTGCTTGAGCTGGGCCAGGACGAAGAGCAGGGCCAGGCTGAGTGCGAACATCAGGGCGATGCGCTTGACCACGTGGCGGCGCTTGTAGTGGCCCAGTTCGTGGGCCAGGACGGCCTCGGTCTGGTCGGGGTCGAGCTGGCCGAGCAGGGTGTCGAAGAAGACGATGCGCTTGGACTTGCCCAGGCCGGTGAAGTAGGCGTTGCCGTGGCTGGAGCGCTTGGAGCCGTCCATCACGAAGACGCCGCTGCTTTTGAAACCGGTGCGTTCCAGGAGGGCTTCGATGCGGGCCTTCAGGCTGTCGTCCTCGAGCGGTTGGAACTTGTTGAACAGGGGCGCGATGAAGGTGGGGTAGACGGCCAGCACGAGCAGGTTGAAGGCCATCCAGGCCAGCCAGACCCAAAGCCACCAGAGCTCGCCCATGGCGGCCATGAGCCAGAGCACGAGCAGAAGCAGGGGGATGCCGAGGGCGAGGCCGATCGCGGCCTGCTTGGCCAGGTCGGCGAAGAAGCCGGCCAGGGTCTGGCGGTTGAAGCCGAAGCGGGCCTCGATGCCGAACTGGCGGTAGAGGGCGAGCGGGATTTCCGCCAGCGAGCTGATCACGGACAGGCCGACCAGGAGCAGGGCACCCTGCCAGAGCGGCGAGTCGACCAGCCCGGCCACGCCATCATGCAGCCATTGCAGGCCGCCGCCCAGGGTGAAAAGCAGGAGCAGGGCGCCTTCCAGGGCCAGGTGCGGGATCGAGAAGCGGGTCTTGGCCAAGGTGTAGTCGGCCGCCTTGCGGTGCTCGTCGGCGCCGATGTGGTCGGCGAAGGCGGCCGGCGGGGTGTCGCGGTGGACGTAGACATGGCGCATCTGGCGCAACGCCAGCCACAGCTTGAGGCCGTAGGCGAGGATGAAGGCGGCTAAGAAAACGTTGTGGAATGATGGCATGGGTCAGAAATCAGGCAGATTGGCTCGGCAAACGACGGTCTCAACGTTTCAGCGCGGGCGAAGGAAACGCTGAAGAATTCGTCATCGCGAGGAGCGAAGCGACGTGGCGATCCAGAAGTGATTGATTTCGTTGACAGGCTGGATTGCCGCGCTGCGCTCGCAATGACGGTGATGGATTTTTTCGGCGTTTCCTCAAACGGCCGCGACCGGAACTAAAACGTTGTGGAATGAAGGCATTGGGTGCTTGCGGTGACGGTCTGGAGGCGATTATGCCACAATGGGCCATCTCGAAATCCTGGATTGCCCATGCCTCAAAACGATACGCACCTGGTCTGGATCGACATGGAAATGACCGGTCTGGACCCCGACAACGACCGGGTCATCGAGGTGGCCCTGGTGGTCACCGACAAGGATCTCAACCTGGTCGCCGAGGGTCCGGTGCTGGTGGTGCACCAGCCGGATGCCGTGCTCGACGCCATGGATAACTGGAACAAGGGCACCCATGGCAAGTCCGGCCTGATCGACAAGGTCAAGGCCTCGCTCCTGAACGAGTCGGACGTCGAGGACGCCATGATCCACTTCATGAAGCAGCACGTGCCGGCGCGCACCTCGCCCATGTGCGGCAACTCGATCTGTCAGGACCGCCGCTTCCTGGCCCGCTGGATGCCCAAGCTGGAGGCTTATTTCCATTACCGCAACCTCGACGTGTCGACCCTGAAGGAACTCGCCAAGCGCTGGAAGCCGCAGATCATGGACGGCTTCAAGAAGGCCAACAGCCATACCGCCCTGGCCGACATCATGGAGTCGATCGAAGAGATGAAGTACTACCGCGAACACTTCATCCGCCCGGACTGACCCGCACCACCCGCCCGATAAGAATTTAAGGAAGCAGTCATGAAACCCGGCACCACCTATACCATCGAGGTCAATCCACGCATTCCGGAACGCCTGGCACGCCTGAAGGAACTGGCAGAGAACCTCTGGTACAGCTGGGACCACCCCAGCCGCACCCTGTTCGCCCGCCTGCATCCCGGCCTCTGGGGCGCCGTCGGCAACAGTCCGAAGGCCTTCCTGAAGCGGGTCGACGAGGAACGCCTGATCGAGGCGGCTGCCGACCACATCTTCATGGGCAACTACAACCGGGTGTTGTCTTCCTTCGACACCTACATGAGCGAGCCACTCCATCGCGACGTCGCCATGCCGTTCGAGGACGGCGACCTGGTGGCCTATTTCTGCGCCGAGTTCGGCTTCCACGAGAGCTTCCCGATCTATTCGGGCGGCCTCGGCATCCTCGCCGGCGACCACTGCAAGGCCGCTTCCGACCTGCGCCTGCCCTTCATCGCCGTCGGCCTCCTGTACCGCCAGGGTTATTTCTCCCAGCGCATCGACAACGACGGCCACCAGATCGCCACCTATACCGATTCCGAGTTCGACGACATGCCGATGCATCCGGCCATGAACAAGGATGGCCACGAGGTCCATGTCGATCTCGATTTCCCCGGCCGCAAGGTCGTGGTCAAGGTCTGGGAGGCCATGATCGGTCACGTCCGCATGATCCTGCTCGACACCGACCTGCCCGAGAACAGCCCCGAGGACCGCTACATCACCCACCAGCTCTACGGCGGCGACAAGCAGACCCGGATCCAGCAGGAGATCATCCTCGGCGTCGGCGGCGTGCGCGCACTCAAGGCCTTGGAGATCCACCCGACCGTCTATCACATCAACGAGGGCCACGCCGCCTTCCTGGTCCTGGAAAGGATCCGGCGCAAGGTCAAGAACCACGGCCTGTCCTTCCAGGCCGCCCTGGAGGCGGTGGCGGCCGGCACGGTGTTCACCACCCATACCCCGGTGCCGGCCGGTCATGACCATTTCGCCGACCAGATGATCTGGGAGTACTTCGGTTCCTGCTGCGAGGATCTGGGCATGAACCGGAGCGAATTCCTCCACTTGGGCGGTGCCGGCCATGGCCAGGACTTCAACATGACCCGCCTGGCCCTGAACGGTTCGCGCCACCACAACGGCGTCTCGCGCATCCACGGCGGCGTGTCCTCGCGCATCCTGGCCGACATGTGGCCGCAGGTCACCGCGGACGAGTCGCCCATGGACTACATCACCAACGGCGTCCACGTGAACACCTTCCTGGCCCAGGAATGGCAGGACCTGTTCGACAACATGCTTGGCTACGAGTGGCGCCGGCGCCTGACCGACCTGGAGTTCTGGCACCAGATCGAGGCCATCCCGGACCACCATTTCTGGTCCGTGCACCAGGCCCTGAAGACCCAGATGCTGTACGCGGTGCGCCACCGCATCACCGAGCAGCACCTGCGCAACCATGGTTCCGAGGCACACCTGGACCGCATGCTCAAGTATGCCAATCCGCTCGATCCCAATGTCCTGGTGATCGGTTTCGCGCGCCGCTTCGCCACCTACAAGCGCGCCACCCTGCTGTTCGAGAACATGGACTGGCTGCGCGAGATCATCAACGAGGCCGACCGGCCGGTGCTCTTCATCTTCGCCGGCAAGGCCCACCCGGCTGACAAGCCGGGCCAGGAACTGATCAAGCGCATCCACGAAATCTCGCGCTGGCCGGAGTTCGAGGGCAAATTGCTCATGGTCGAGGGCTACGACCTCGGCCTGGCGCGGCGCCTGGTGTCGGGGTGCGACATCTGGCTGAACAACCCGATCTACCCGCTTGAGGCCTCCGGCACCTCGGGCATGAAGGCAGCCATGAATGGCTGTCTCAACCTGTCGGTGACCGACGGCTGGTGGGACGAGGGTTACGACGGCAGCAACGGCTGGGCGATCAAGCCGGCCCCCGAGTACTACGACGACGCCCGGCGCAACCGCGAGGACAGCCAGACCCTGTACGAACTGCTCCAGGACCAGGTCATCCCGATGTATTACCGGCGCAACGAACTGGGCTTCTCACCGGAATGGGTGCGCATGGCCAAGCGTTCCATCGCCACCCTGCTGCCGCAGTTCAACTCCATCCGCATGGTGCGAGAGTACGTCGACAAGTTCTACGGTCCGGCGAGCCGGCAATGGTCGCGCTTCGTCGCCGACGATTTCGCCGCCGCGCGTACCTTGTCGGAATGGAAGGGCCGCGTCCAGCAGGCCTGGGGCAGCGTCACCCTGCGCCGCCTGGACGATCCGGTGCGCCGGGTCACCTACAGCGAGAACGTGCAGATTCAGGTGGCGGTCAACCTGGACGGCCTGTCGCCGGACGACGTCCGCGTCGAGATGCTGGTCGGCCGCGCCTCGCGCCAGGGCCAGGAGAAGGAACTGCGCCTGCTTCCCTTCAGCCCGACCGGCAACCAGGGTAGTGAAACGGTCTTCACCCTGGAAATGACCCCGGAATATTGCGGCCGCCTGATTTACCGCATCCGGGTCTACCCCTGCCACGAACTGCTGACCCATCCCTATGAACTGGGCCTGATGATCTGGCTTTGACGCCGGAGACGCCGCGGGCACGCCCGCGGCGGATTCATTGCCCGGCGGCGGCCTGCTCGTACATCCGCAAGTATTCGCGCGCGCTGCGCTCCCAGCTGAAATCGCGCGTCATGCCGGCCAGCATCATGTGCTTCCAGGCGGTCTTGTCGGCGAACAGGGCGAGTGCCCGCTCGACCGTCTGCCACAGGCCATGGGCGCTGGCGTCGGCGAGGACGAAACCGTTGATGTCGTTCTCGACCGTATCCGCCAGTCCGCCGGTATCGGTCACCACCGGCACGGCGCCATAGCGCAGGCTATACATCTGGTTCAGGCCACAGGGCTCGAAACGCGACGGCATCAGGAAGAGGTCGGCACCCGCCTCGATGCGGTGCGACAGGGCCTCGTCATAGCCGATGGTGGCCGACACCCGGCCCGGATACAGGTTGACCAGGTCGCGCAGGGCGGCTTCGATGGCTTTGTCGCCGGTACCCAGGACAGCCAGTTGGCCGCCCCGGTCGATGATGCCGGGCGCGATCTGGACGATCCAGTCGAGCCCCTTCTGGTGGGTCAGGCGCGACACCACCCCGAACAGGGGCGCTTCCGGCGCCACGTCCAGGCCCAGGTCGGCCTGCAGGGCCGCCTTGCAACGCCGCTTGCCGGACGGTGCCCGGGCGGAATATTCGCAGGGCAGGTGGAGGTCGCTGGAGGGGTTCCAGTCGGCGGTGTCGATACCGTTCAGGATGCCGGTCAGGCGGTCCGCACGCGTGGCGAGCAGGCCCTGCATGCCCATGCCGAGCGGTTCCTGCTGGATTTCCCGGGCATAGGTCGGGCTGACCGTGGTAATCCGGTCGGCATAGAACAGGCCGGCCTTGAGGAAGGACAGGCTGCCGTAGTATTCGAGCCCGGCGACCTGGAAGCTTTCCGGCGGCAGGCCCAGGCGGGTCGTCATGTCGGGCGAGAAGATGCCCTGGAAGGCTAGGTTGTGGATGGTCATCACCGAGGCCGCCGGGCGGCCGGCGAAATGCAGGTAGGCGGGGGCCAGGCCGGTCTGCCAGTCGTTGCAATGCAATAGGTCGGGATGCCAGTCGAGCGGCGTATCCGGGCCGCTCAGCAGGGCGGCGACGCGCGACAGCAGGCCGAAGCGCTCGGCATTGTCGGCATAGTCGATGCCATCGTTGCCATGGTAGGGCCCGCCCTCGCGCACGAAATAGGCCGGCGCGTCGAGGACGTAGACCGGGGTGCCGGAATCCGGCATGGCGCCGAGCAGCAGGCGGGAATCGATGAAACCGGTCAGGCCCTGGAAGCGGGCGACTTCCAGGGGGTTGTCCAGCATGGCCAGGACCTGGCGATAGCCGGGCAGCAATAGCCGGCAATCGATGCCGAGCTCGCGCAGGGCGGCGGGCAGGGCGCTGGAGACGTCGGCGAGACCACCGGTCTTGATCAGCGGGCGGGCTTCGGAGGTGGCGAACAGGACGTTTTTCATGGTTTCGGTTTTGGGGCAGCTAGCCCGTCGCATGTCGATCTGGCAAGTATATAAGCTTTGCCTGATGGCGCTGCGCTATCCGGTGGGCGGGACACCACGTCCCGGCCCCGCTCTTCGGTTCCAAGCCCGTCCGCCTGAGGCTACCAGGGCTCTGGTAGGCAAAGTCTTCATTGGCCCGGCTCAGGCAGGAAGGCGTCGAGGTCGCGCTGGTGCCCGAGGCCGGCGTGGCCTCGTCGGCCATCGACGAAATCCTCACCCGCATGAGCCAGGGCTGGCTGTACGTGAAGGTTTGATGCCGGCCGCCCAGGCCGGGTGGATTTTGCAGTCCGGCTGGATTATTGCTTGAACTTAACGGACAGCCAGCCGATAGTCGGCGGCATGGGTTTGCAATCTCGGAGGCGGTCATGCTGGAAATCGGTTTCTATGGTCTGGGTCGGATGGGCGGCAACATGGCCCGGCGTTTGTCGCGCGGCGGTGCGAAGGTGCTGGCATGCAACCGCAGCTTCGAGGTGACGGAAAGGATTGCCGCCGAGGAGTCCGGCGTCGTGGCCTGCCGCTCCCTCGACGAGGTGATCGCCGGCCTGGCATCGCCCCGCATCGTCTGGCTGATGCTGCCGGCGGGTGAGGCGACCGAGACGGCCCTGGCGGAGTTGTCCGGCAAGCTGTCGCCCGGCGACCTGGTGGTCGACGGCGCCAACGGCTACTACAAGGAGGCCCAGCGGCGCGCGGCGACCCTGGCGGCCAAGGACCTGGCCTTCGCCGACGTCGGCGTGTCGGGCGGCATCTGGGGCCTGGCCAACGGCTATTGCCTGATGGCCGGCGGCGAACAGGCCGCCGTGGCCAGGATCGAGCCCTTTCTAAGGCTGCTCGCACCCAGTCCAGACAATGGCTGGCTGCATGCCGGACCGGCCGGGGCCGGGCACTTCACCAAGATGGTGCACAACGGCATCGAATACGGAATGATGCAGGCCTTCGCCGAGGGCTTCGCCCTGATGCAGGCCAAGGCAGAGTTCGACCTCGATCTCGCGAACATCGCCGAACTCTGGCGCCACAGCTCGGTGGTGCGCTCCTGGCTGCTCGACCTGACCGCCGACTTTCTCAAGGAAGACCAGGGCCTGGAGGCCATCGTGCCGTTCGTGTCCGATTCCGGCGAGGGCCGCTGGACGGCCCTGGAATCGATCGAGCAGGGCGTGCCGACCCCGGTGATGACCCTGGCCCTGATGAGCCGCTTCGATTCCCAGGGCAAGGCCGATTTCGGCAACAAGATGCTGGCCATGATGCGCAAGGGCTTCGGCGGCCATGCGCTGAAGGGGTAGGCCATGATCGACCATGAAGGCGACCTGCCGCCGTGCAACTTCGTCATCTTCGGCGCCACCGGCAACCTGGCCGCGCTCAAGCTGCTGCCGGCCCTGTACCGCCTGGAGCTGGCCGGGCGCCTGCCGGAGGTGCTCAACTTCGTCGCCTTCGGCCGGCGCGACTACGACGACGCCGGCTGGCGCGCGTATGTGAGCGACCTCCTGGTGGAAAAATTGCAGGCCGGGGGCGAGGCCCTGGCACGTTTCGTCGCCCGTTTCGACTACGTGCGCGGCGACCAGGACGATCCGGTCGCCTACGAGCGGATCAAGCAGACCCTGGCGAAGCCGAAGCTGGGGGTCTGCTCGCATGTGGTGTTCTATCTGGCGATCAAGCCGGACGACTTCCCGGCCGTGATCAAGAACCTCGACAAGGCGGGCCTGAGCAGGCCGCGCGGCCTGCACCGGATCGTGGTGGAAAAACCGTTCGGCACCGACATCGAGTCGGCGCGGGTGCTCAACGAACTGTTGCACCGCCACTTCGAGGAAAAGCAAATCTTCCGCATCGACCACTACATGGGCAAGGAGACGGTGCAGAACCTCATGGTGTTCCGCTTCGCCAACACCCTGATCGAGCCGCTCTGGAACCGCAACTACATCGACCACGTGCAGATCACCGTGGCCGAGGGTGTCGGCATCGGCAGCCGGGCCGACTACTACGACAAGGCCGGGGCGATGCGCGACATGCTGCAGAACCACCTGATGCAGCTCCTCACCCTGGTCGCCATGGAGCCGCCGGCGGCCCTGGAGGCGGACGCCATCCGGGACGAGAAGGTCAAGGTGCTGCGCTGCATCCGGCCGATCTCGCAGCGTTCCGTGCATGCCCACGCCTACCGGGCCCAGTACAAGGCCGGCGCGGTCGGCGGCGTCCTGGTGCCTGGCTATCAGGACGAGCCGGGGGTGGAGGCGAACTCGGTCACCGAGACCTATGTCGCGGCCAAGTTCTACATCGACAACTGGCGCTGGCGTGGCGTGCCGTTCTATCTGCGCACCGGCAAGCGGCTCAAGGAGCCGATGTCCATGGTCGCCCTGCGCCTGCGCCATCCGCCCCAGCAGCTGTTCCGGGAGACTCCGCTGGAGACCCTGGAGCCGAACTGGATCGTGCTCTCGATCCAGCCCAACGAATGCATGCACATGGAACTGCATGCCAAACAGCCGGGCCTGGGCATGAACACCCACATGGTCCGGCTCAACGCCAGTTATCGCGGTGCCGACGACCATCCGCTCGATGCCTACGAGGCCTTGCTGCTCGACGTGATCGAGGGCGACCACACCCTGTTCATCCGCTTCGACGAGGTGGAATGGGCCTGGCGGGTGGTCGATCCGATCCTGAAGTACTGGACCCAGGAGCGCGACTACATCCAAACCTATCCGGCCGGTTCCTGGGGGCCGCCGGAGGCGAACCGGCTGTTCGACGCCGAGGATACGGAGTGGCGCAACAAGATCTGACCGGCGGCGGCGTGCCCGCCGCCGCGTCTATTCCTTGCGTGCCTGGACCGGCCGCCGCTCCACCCGCACCCTGAGCTGCATCTCGCTGCGTTCGCGCAGCAGGCTCAGTTTCGCCTCGTTGCCGGGCTTCAGCGCCGAAATCAATTGCAGCAGCGAACTGGAGTCCTGCACGGTGTTGCCGTCCACCGCCAGCAGGATGTCGCCGGGCCGGATGCCGGAGCGGTCGGCCGGGCCGCCGCGCAGCACGCCGGCGATGAGGGCGCCCTGGGTGGCCTTCAGGCTGAAGGATTCGGCGATCTCGGGCGTGATGTCCTGTACCTCGATGCCGACCCAGCCGCGTACCACGGTGCCCTGGCGGACGATCTGGTCCATCACCTGGCGCAGGATCGAGACCGGGATGGCGAAGCCGATGCCCAGGTTGCCGCCGCTGCGCGAGAAGATCGCGGTGTTGAGGCCGACCAGGTTGCCGGCGCTGTCGACCAGAGCGCCGCCGGAGTTGCCCGGGTTGATGGCGGCGTCGGTCTGGATGTAGTTCTCGAAGGTGTTGATGCCCAGGTGGCTGCGGCCGAGGGCCGAGACGATGCCCATGGTGACGGTCTGGCCGACCCCGAACGGGTTGCCCACCGCCAGCACCATGTCGCCGACCCGGGTCGAGTCGGGCTTGGCGAAGGTGATGGGGTGCAGGCCGTTGTGCTTGACCCGGAGGACGGCGATGTCGGTCTCCGGGTCGCTGCCGACCAGGGTGGCCTCCAGGTTGCGGCCGTCCGGCAGGGCGACCTGGATCTCGTCGGCGGCCTCGACGACATGGTGGTTGGTCAGGATGTAGCCGTCCTCGCTGACGATGACGCCGGAGCCCAGGTTGGAGACCCGCTGGGTGCGGTTCTGCTGGGGGGCGCCGAAGAAACGCCGGAAAAAGGGGTCGTTCATCAGCGGATTGATCGGTGCGCGCACCTGTTTGCTGGTGAAGATATTGACCACCGAGGACAGGGATTTCCGGGCGGCGTCGGCGAACGAGGCGACATGGGCCGCGCCGCCGCCATCGGCGACCTCGCGGATGGTCAGGTTACCGGTCGGGCCGGGCAGCAGGCCAGGGATCATGCGGTCCATGGCGAGCAGGGCAGCCAGGACGATCGCTGCGCCGGCGATGATCTGGGCCATGGTTAACCAGAGTTTTTGCATTGGGTGCGCCTAGGGCTGGATTGCGGGAAATTCTACCTGATCGGGCTTTAGGCAAAATGCGGGCGGGTACTGATTTCCTCAAGTCCCTTAAGTTCGGCATGGCTTTCATGTACAATGCCGCGGTTTTTGTCCGTCCATGAATTGACCCTGTCCCGATTGCGGGCGTTCCCTGACGGCGGAATCCTAAAAATTCGCGACCACTCACAAGGTTAGGATGAATAAATGAGCGAGATCAGCGTTGATGGTTCGAAACGCCGCTTTCTAGTGGCGATGAGTAGCGCGGTGGGCGGTGTGGCGGCATTGGGTGCCGCCGTGCCGTTCGTGATGAGCATGACTCCCAGTGCCCGTGCCCTGGCGGCCGGTGCCCCGGTCGAGGTCGACCTGGCCGGCATCGAGCCGGGCATGCTGTTGACCGTCGAATGGCGCGGCAAGCCGGTCTGGATCGTGCATCGCACGCCGGAGATGCTGGAGATGCTCGGCAAGCACGACGATCGCTTGACCGATCCGGCCTGCGAGAACACCGCCCAGCAGCCCGAGTACTGCAAGAATCCGACCCGCTCCATCAAGCCGGCCTACATGGTGGCGGTCGGCATCTGCACCCACCTCGGTTGCTCGCCCACCTTCCGCAAGGAAGTGGGCCCCGCCGATCTCGGCGCCGACTGGCCGGGTGGCTGGTTCTGCCCCTGTCACGGTTCCCGCTTCGATCTCTCGGCACGTGTGTTCGCCGGCTCTCCCGCGCCGACGAACCTGGTGGTGCCTCCGCACAAATATCTGAGTGACAGCAAGCTTCTGGTCGGTGAAGACCAGAAAGCGGCTTGATCTCAAGGGGGATAAAAAATGGAGAAAGTCATTAGCTGGTTGGATGCGCGATTCCCGCTGACCGCATCCTTCAAGGCGCACCTGTCCGAGTATTACGCGCCCAAGAACTTCAACTTCTGGTACTACTTCGGCTCCCTGGCCATGCTGGTGCTGGCGATCCAGATCATCACCGGCATCTTCCTGGTCATGCACTACAAGCCGGATGGCGAACTCGCCTTCGCCTCGGTCGAGTACATCATGCGCGACGTGCCGTTCGGCTGGCTGATCCGCTATGCCCACTCGACCGGTGCCTCCGCCTTCTTCATCGTGGTCTACCTGCACATGTTCCGCGGCCTGCTCTACGGTTCCTTCCGGCAACCGCGCGAGCTGATCTGGATCTTCGGCATGCTGATCTACCTGATGCTGATGGCCGAGGCCTTCATGGGCTACCTGCTGCCCTGGGGTCAGATGTCCTACTGGGGCGCCCAGGTGATCATCAACCTGTTCGCTGCCGTGCCCTACATCGGCAATGACCTGTCCACCCTGATCCGGGGCGACTTCGTGGTCGGCGACGCGACGCTGAACCGCTTCTTCGCCCTGCACATCGTCGCCCTGCCGCTGGTCCTGATCGGCCTGATCGCCGCTCACGTGATCGCGCTGCACGAGGTCGGCTCGAACAACCCGGACGGCGTCGAGATCAAGAAGAACAAGGATCCGGTGACCCACCATCCGCTCGACGGCATTCCCTTCCACCCGTACTACACAGTGAAGGACATCCTCGGCGTCGTGGTCTTCCTGATCGTGTTCTCGGCGATCCTGTTCTTCGCCCCGGACATGGGTGGCTACTTCCTGGAAGCCAACAACTTCATCCCGGCCGATCCGCTCAAGACCCCGGCGCACATCGCCCCGGTCTGGTACTTCACGCCGTACTACGCGATCCTGCGTGCCATTCCGCCGATGTTCGGCTCGCAATTCCCCGGCGTTATCGCCATGGGCATCGCGGTGGTGATCTTCTTCGCCTTGCCCTGGCTGGACAAGAGCCCGGTCAAGTCGATCCGCTATCGCGGGCCCAAGTTCAAGATCGCCCTGGCCCTGTTCGTGATCTCCTTCATCTGGCTGGGCGTCCTCGGCGTCCTGCCTTCCACCCCGCTCGGCACCTGGATCGCGCGCGGCCTCACCGTGGTGTATTTCGCGTTCTTCCTGCTGATGCCTTGGTATACCAAGAACGACACCTACAAGACGGAACCGGAAAGGGTGACTGACAAATGAAGAAGCTGCTATTCCTCCTGTTGGCCCTGCCGGTCGCCGCTTTTGCCAATGTCACGGTCAAGCTGGACCATGCCCCGGTCAACGTCCATGACCACGAGTCCCTGCAACGCGGCGCTCGCACCTTCGTCAACTACTGCCTGAGCTGCCACAGCGCCAACTACATGCGCTACAACCGCATGCAGGACATCGGCCTGACCGAGGCGCAGATCAAGGACAACCTGCTCTACGCGGCCGAGAAGCCGGGCGAGCTGATGAAGGTCTCGATGCGCACCAAGGAAGCCAAGGAATGGTTCGGCGCCACCCCGCCCGACCTGACCGTGATCGCCCGCTCGCGCGGTGCCGACTGGATCTACACCTACCTGCGCAGCTTCTACCGCGACGACACCCGCCCGACCGGCTGGAACAACACCGTGTTCGACAAGGTCGGCATGCCGCACGTCCTCCAGGAACTGCAAGGCCACCAGGCCCCGGTCTACAAGACCGAGACCGATCACGAAGGCAAGCCGCACCAGGTGATCGAGGGCATGGAACTGGTCAAGACGGGCAAGCTTACCCAGGCCGAGTACGACGCCACCGTCGCCGACCTGGTCAACTATCTGGTCTGGATGGGCGAGCCCGCCCAGAGCCAGCGTATGAACATCGGCCTGGTCGTGATTATGTTCCTGGGCGTGTTCTTCGTTGTCGCCTTCTATCTCAAGAAGGAATATTGGAAAGATGTACATTGAACCGGTGAGCCGGTTGTCGAGGGTTTGAAAACATGATGATTTTGTATTCGGGTACCGCTTGTCCGTTCAGCCACCGCTGCCGCATCGTGCTGTTCGAGAAGGGCATGGATTTCGAGATCAAGGATGTCGATCTGCAGGAGAAGCCCGAGGAAATTGCCGTCATGAACCCCTACAACCAGGTTCCCATCCTGGTTGAGCGCGACCTGACCCTGTACGAGTCGAACATCATCAACGAGTACATCGACGAGCGTTTCCCGCATCCGCAGCTGATGCCCGCCGATCCGGTCATGCGCGCCCGCACCCGGCTGTTCCTGTTCAATATCGAACGCGACCTGTTCAGCCACCTGCCCGATGTCGTCAACGGCAGCGGCAAGGTGGCCGAGAAGGCCCGCGCGACGATCCGTGACAACCTGACCCAGATTGCCCCCATCTTCGCCAAGCAGAAGTACATGCTGGGCGAGGACTACAGCATGCTCGACGTCGCCATCGCGCCGCTGCTGTGGCGCCTGGATCACTACGGCATCGTCCTGCCCAAGCCGGCCGCGCCCCTGCTGAAATATGCCGAGCGCATCTTCAGCCGTCCCGCCTTCATCGCCGCGCTGACGCCGGTCGAGAAGGCCATGCGCAAGTAACCGGACCAGCCGGTTATCCAGACGTGGCCAGCGACGCGATCCCCCAGCAACCGTATTTCCTGCGTGCCCTCTACGAGTGGTGCGTCGACAGCGGCTATACGCCGTATGTCACGGTCAAGGTGGAGAAGGGGGCCAAGGTGC
>JAAXVP010000064.1 GCA_013335435.1 Thiobacillus sp.
CGTGCGACTCGTCGAGGAACATCAGGGCGTCCGCCGGCAGGTAGTCGATCAAGGTCGGCGGCGGGTCGCCGGCCTTGCGCCCGGAGAAATGCCGGGAGTAGTTCTCGATGCCTTTGCAGAAACCGAGCTGCTCCATCATCTCCAGGTCGAAGCGGGTGCGCTGCTCGATGCGCTGGGCCTCGACGATCTTGTTGTTGCCGTAGAAGAAGTCGAGCCGCTCGCGCAGTTCCGCCTTGATGGTCTCGATGGCGCGCAGGGTGGTCTCGCGCGGCGTCACGTAGTGGCTGGACGGGAATACGGTGAAGCGGCCGACCTTGCCCTGGACCTGGCCGGTGAGCGGGTCGAACAGGGTGATGGTCTCCAACTCGTCGTCGAACAGGGAGATGCGCACCGCCGAATCGGCGTGCTCGGCCGGGAAGATGTCGATCACGTCGCCCTTGACCCGGAACACGCCGCGCTTGAACTCCATCTCGTTGCGCTGGTACTGCATGGCGGTGAGGCGCTTGACGATGGCGCGCTGCTCGATCCGCTCGCCCACTTTCAGGTGCAGGATCATGTCGTGGTAGTCGGACGGGTCGCCGATGCCGTAGATGGCCGACACCGTGCCGACGATCACGCAGTCGCGCCGTTCCAGGATGGCCTTGGTCGCCGACAGGCGCATCTGTTCGATGTGCTCGTTGATGCTGGAGTCTTTTTCGATGAACAGGTCGCGCGCCGGGACGTAGGCCTCGGGCTGGTAGTAGTCGTAATAGGAGACGAAATACTCGACCGAATTCTCCGGGAAGAACTCGCGGAACTCCGAGTAGAGCTGGGCCGCCAGGGTCTTGTTGGGCGCCATCACGAAGGCCGGCCGGCCGGTGCGGGCGATGACGTTGGCCATGGTGTAGGTCTTGCCCGAGCCGGTGACGCCGAGCAGGGTCTGGTACTTCATGCCCTGGCCGAGCCCCTCGACCAGCCGGGCGATGGCCTCCGGCTGGTCGCCGGACGGCTCGAAAGGCTGGTGCAGGAGATAGGGGCTATTGGGGAATGTGACGGCCATGGGTAAAATCACGCGAATCGTTTGATATTAACATTTCACGTCCGCCCCGCCGGGCGTCACCAGACTAGGCTAGCAATTGGAACTCTCCCAACGCGTCCGCAACATCAAGCCCTCGCCCACCCTGGCCATCAGCGCCCGCGCCGCGCAACTGAAGGCCGAAGGCAAGGACATCATCAACCTGGGCGTCGGTGAACCCGATTTCGACACCCCGGCACACATCCGCGCCGCCGGCATCGAGGCCATCAACAAGGGCTTCACCCGCTATACCGCGGTAGGCGGCACGCCCAGCCTGAAGAAGGCGGTGATCGACAAGTTCAAGCGCGAGAACGGCCTGACCTACGCCGCCAACCAGATCCTGGTCTCCTGCGGCGGCAAGCAGAGCTTCTACAACCTGTGCCAGGCCATCATCGGCCCCGGCGACGAGGTCATCATCCCGGCCCCCTACTGGGTCTCCTACCCGGACATCGTCATCCTGGCCGAGGGCAAGCCGGTCATCGTCGAGGCCGGCATCGAACAGGGCTTCAAGATCACCCCGGCGCAACTCGCGGCGACGATCACCCCGCGCACCAAGATGCTGGTCATCAACAGCCCGTCCAACCCGACCGGCGCCGTCTATACCCTGGCCGAACTGGCCGCCCTGGGCGAGGTTCTGCGCCGGCATCCCCAGGTGCTGATCGCCTCGGACGACATGTACGAGCATATCCGCCTGAACGAGCAGCCGTTCGCCAACATCCTCAACGCCTGCCCGGACCTGTACGACCGCACCATGGTCCTGAACGGCGTGTCGAAGGCCTATGCCATGACCGGCTGGCGGATCGGCTACTGCGCCGGCCCCAAGGCGATCATCGGCGCCATGGACAACATCCAGTCGCAGAGCACGTCCAACCCGACCTCGATCTCCCAGGTCGCCGCCGAGGCCGCCCTGAACGGCGACCAGGCCTGCATCTTGCCCATGCTGGCCGCCTTCAAGGAACGCCACCGCTTCGTGGTCGACGGCCTCAACGGCATTCCCGGCCTCAAGTGCGTCGACAGCGGCGGCGCCTTCTATGCCTTCCCGGACGCCAGCGCGGCCATCGAGCGCCTGCATGCCGCCGGCAAGTTGGCCGAGAAGAACGACCTGGCCCTGACCGGCTACCTGCTCGACCACGGCGTCGCCGTGGTGCCCGGCTCGGCCTTCGGGTCGGAAGGCTGCATCCGGTTGTCGTTCGCCACGTCGATGGAGAACCTGAAGAAGGCGGTGGAGCGGATCGGGCAAGCGCTGGCCTGATTGCTCAGGAATGTCCGCGCTACTAGTAGTGGACTACCGCTAAGGCCGGCTTGGCTTCATATATCCGTTCCACTTATGTTGCCCATGCCGACCTCTCTCTCTACCGATGTAGACGCGAAACACCGCGAGGTGCAACGCAAATTCGGCCGCAATCTGCTGCTACTCCAGCAGTACGAACTGCTGCTAAAGAACCTCGCCACCCAGCAGCAGATTGCCGGCATACCCGATGAGTTGAGGGGCCTTCAAGAACAGCGAACGAATGAGGTTGCAAGAAAAACCCTCGGGCAGGTTGTCAGTGAATTGACAGAAGGCTTCATTTCGAAGCATCACCCTTCATCTGAATCGGAGGAGAACGAACAGCACCCCGATGCCCCTACCCAACCTTGGTTCAGCATCAGCGTCACTATCAAGATGGAGGAAGGTGACTTCAACCAAACCAAGCAGCGACTCACCGAATTGGTGACTCTGCGCAATGAGTTGGTTCACCATTTCCTTGAAAAATTCGATATCTGGACCGAAAGCGGTTGCCTTGCGGCTGGCGCCTACCTTGATGAGGGTTTCAAGCAAATAGACGCCCAGTTCAAAACATGGCGAGAAATGGCCAATCAGGTCTCAGAACTGCGCTGTGACGTGGCGGCCATGATGCACACACCAGAATTCAGGGATTTCCTCACGCCTGGAATCCAACCGAGCGGTGATGGGGTCTTATCGGCATCCTGCACTATTGTCGAGTTGTTGCGTGAGGCAGAAAGCTCCTTTGCTCAGGAAGGATGGACTCGGCTCCAACAATCTATTGACCATATTCGAGAACGTGCGCCGAAACATACCCCCAAGCGCTATGGCTGCAAGACTTGGCGTCAGGTACTGCATGAATCAAGACAATTCGATATTCGCCGTGAGCCGGCCTCACTTGGGAGGCCGGCAGAAACCTGGTACCGCAGTCGGGCAGTTTGAAGATGTACTGGTTTAATCGATTTTTTCGTTCTCGCGTAGACGGAAAGCCAGTTGAATCAATAATCTGAATACCCAGCCGCCCGGGTACGACCGACAAATCCGCGCGCCTTCAAACACCCTCAACCTGTGCAATCTGGCATGCCTCATGCCTCCTCCTCTCCTCAGCCACCTCCTTCGCCAGCCTGACGCTGACGCCAACCAAGCTAGCCAACCTGAACCAGCACGGTTATCCGTCGCGATCAAGCGTTGCCAGATTCGGCTTGGCCCACTAGGATGGCCATATAGATAGCCATCTCAGGAGGTCGCCATGACCAAAGCCTCTATCGCGGAAGCCAAGAACCACTTTCCCCGCTTGGTGCAGCAAGCCGAAGCGGGGGAACAAATCAGCATCACCCGACGCGGTCATCCTGTTGCGGTGCTCTTATCCACGCAGACCTATGAACGTTTAATCGCACCCAAGCCCGCCTTGCGCGAGTTTTTGCACACTTGGCGTGAGGAGATGCGCACGGCCTCAATCTCTCTCGCGGATGAGGACGTTTTCACGAATCTGCGTGACAACACCGCCGGACGAGGGGTCGAGTTGGGATGAGCACGCTGTTTCTGCTCGATACCAATGTGATCTCCGAACTGGCAAAAATACAGCCTGACTTGGGTGTGGAAACCCAGGTGCTTGCCCGGCAAGCCGACTGCGCGCTCGCCGCTCCAACCGTGGAAGAGCTTTGTTTTGGCGTTGCACGGCTACCGAAATCCGCTCGGCGTGACATGTTGGAACGCTGGCTGGAAGGCGTGTTGCAGCAATTCACTTTGTTGCCGATCGACTATCGCGCCGCATTGTGGCTTGGCCGGGAGCGGGCACGGTTAGCCAGCGAGGGCAGCCCTGCTCCACGTGCCGACGGCGAAATTGCCGCTGTAGCTGTTGTCAACGGACTGACGCTGATTACGCGCAATCAGAAAGATTTTGCCAATTTCGAAGGTCTCCGGGTCGACAGCTGGTTTACCGCTTGAATAACCGGACGAGTACCTCGAAAAGCCCTTTATTCGTCGTTCCCGCGAACGCGGGAACCCAGAATAACAATGGACTGGATTCCCGCCTGCGCGGGAATGACGGGTTTTTCGAGGTGCTCGGACGTAAGTTTCAAGCGTTGCCGCAAAGCAGAAAACCCAGTCGAATCAATCATCTGGGTAACCGCCTACGCGGACATGACGGATAAATCAGTGCCTCATCGATAACCTCGCCCTGTACAATCCGGCATGCCTCAACTTACCCCCTCCTCGCCCGCCGCCACCGCCTTCGCCAGCCTGCCGCTGAAGCCGGCCGACCTGGCCAACTTGAACCAACTCGGCTACCTGGAGATGACCCCGATCCAGGCCGCCGGCTTGCCGATCACCCTGGCCGGCCACGACCTGATCGCCCAGGCCAAGACCGGCAGCGGCAAGACGGCGGTGTTCGCCCTGACCCTGCTCTCGAACCTGGACGTGCGCGACCTCACGGTGCAGGCCTTGGTGCTCTGCCCGACCCGCGAACTGGCCGAGCAGGTCACCCAGGAGATTCGCCGTCTGGCGCGCAGCCGCGACAACGTCAAGGTGCTGTCCCTGGTCGGCGGCAGCATCATGCGACCGCAGATGGCCAGCCTGGCGCACGGCGCCCATATCGTGGTGGGCACGCCGGGCCGGATCATGGACCACCTGCAACGCGAGAGCCTGGTCCTCGACAACCTCAACACCCTGGTCCTGGACGAGGCCGACCGCATGCTCGACATGGGCTTTTTCGACGACATCGTCTATGTCGCGAAACGTTGCCCGAGGCAGCGCCAGACCATGCTGTTCTCGGCCACCTATCCGGAAGGCATCGCCCAGCTGGCCCGGCAGTTCATGCGCCAGCCTCGGGAAGTGAAACTCACCGAGCAGCACGCCGCCGACAAGATCCGCCAGCGCTTCTACGAGGTCGCCCCCGAGGAGCGCCTGGAGGCCGTTGCCCGCCTCCTCGACCACTACCGGCCGGTCAGCAGCCTGGCCTTCTGCAACACCCGCCAGCAGTGCCGCGACCTCCTCGCCGTGCTGCGCGAGCAGGGTTTCCAGGCCCTGGCCCTGCACGGCGAACTGGAGCAGCGCGAGCGCGACCAGGTCCTGATCCAGTTCGCCAACCGCAGCTGTTCGGTCCTGGTGGCCACCGACGTGGCGGCGCGCGGCCTGGACATCAGCGACCTGGAGGCGGTGATCAACGTCGACGTGACGCCCGACCCCGAGGTCTACATCCACCGCATCGGCCGCACCGGCCGGGCCGACCGTGACGGCTGGGCCTTGAGCCTGGCGAGCAAGAACCAGATGCGCCGGGTCGACGCCATCGCCCGCGAGACCGGCACCACGGTGGAGTGGCACCCGATCGCCGACCTGACGCCAGCCAGCGACCAACCCCTGCTGCCGCCCATGGCGACCTTGCAGATCCTGGGCGGACGCAAGGAGAAGATCCGCCCCGGCGACGTCCTCGGCGCCCTCACCGGCGAGGCCGGCCTCAAGGCCGATCAGGTCGGCAAGATCACCGTTACCGAGACCACCACCTATGTCGCCGTGGCGCGTGAAATCGCCGCCGAGGCCTTGCGCCGCCTGCTGGCCGGCAAAGTCAAGGGCAAGACCGTGAAGGTGCGCCTGCTCGACGATACTGCCTCGGCCAGCCGGCCGTCGCGCGCGAATGCCAGCATCCGGCGAAAACCCAAGGAAACCAAACCGGCTTCTTCGTTCCCGCGCAGGCGGGAACCCAGTTGAATCAAGACTCTGGATGCCCGCCTACCCTGGCGGGACGAACAACCATCGACGGGACCGAACCATGAAATGGCTGATCCGTAGTTTCTTCAAGACCCTGCGCCTGGTGCTCGGGCCGGTGCTGCTGCTCAAGGAGCGCCTGTCCGCGCCCGCCGGCCTGGTGCGCACCCCGGAGGCCCAGGCGGAGGTCGACCGGCAATGCCGCGACCTGGCCCTGTACCAGTTCAAGACCTGCCCGTTCTGCATCAAGGTGCGCCAGGAGATGCGCCGGTTGTCCCTGAACATCGAGCTGCGCGACGCCCGCAACGATGCCGGCCACAGCGCCGCCCTGCTGCAAGGCGGCGGCCGCGGCATGGTGCCCTGCCTGCGCATCGACGAGGCGGACGGCAGCTCGCGCTGGATGTACGAATCCGACGATATCGTCGCCTACCTGCGTCGGCGCTTCGCCGCTTGACCGCCGCCGCCATATCCCGGGACGAGATCGCGGCGCTGCCGATCCGGCGCTACGAGGGCCGGGTCTGCCTGGTCGCCACGGCCGAGGACCTGGAACGGGCCATGGCCGACATCCGCCGGGAGACCGTGGTCGGCCTCGACACCGAGACCCGGCCGGCCTTCCGCAAGGGCGAAAGCTATCCGCCCAGCCTGGTCCAGGTCGCCACGGCCGGGGCGGTGTACCTGTTCCCGGTGCAGCGCCTGGATTGCGCCGCCGCCCTCGCCGAGCTCCTGGCCGCGCCGGGCATCGTCAAGGCAGGCGTGGCCCTGGCGCACGACCTGCGCCAGCTCGGCCAGGTGTTCCCGATCGCGCCGCAGTCCGTGCTCGACCTCGGCAAGGTGGCCAGGCGCCACGGCATCGAGCAGACCGGCCTGCGCAACCTGGCCGGGCTGTACCTGGGCTTCCGCATCGCCAAGGGCAACCGCACTTCGAACTGGGCGGCGCCGCGCCTGACCCCGGCGCAGATCGGCTATGCCGCCACCGATGCCTGGGCAAGCCGCGAGCTATACCTTCGTTTTCGACAACTTGGCCTGATCGGCGAGGGCCGGGATTGATGCTTTACGGCGGCGAGGCCGGGACGAAAACCGAGCACGAATTCCAATATGCGCGCAGACTTAAAGAGGCGCTGATTTAATCCGTCATCGCGAGTGGTGAATTGACGTGGCGACCCTGAAGTTATTGATTTCTCAATCAAACTGGATTGCCGCGTTGCGTTCGCAATGACGGGAATGGATTTGTTCGGCGTTTCTTTTACGACTCGAGGACCAGGAGCCCAAGACGTGCACAATATTTTGCAATACCTGAAAGACCACGGGGAACGACTCGACCTTGAGCTTGCCGCGGAGATGAACCTACCCTTGGACAAGGTTTGCAAGCAACTGTCCGAACTAGCCAGACAGGGCGAGGTCATCATGTGCCGCACGACCCGCTACGACGGCCCCCGCAAGGTCGAGGGCATGCTCTGCCGGGCAGCCGGATTCATCCCGCCGTCGAGCCCGGGACGACGGCCGAAGACGCCCAGTTGATGAACGCCGGATCATGTCCTTGTCCCATTATTGCGAGCGTAGCGTGGCGATCCAGGATGCTTGAAAAGTCGACAACTTCTGGATCGCCACGCTGCGCTCGCGGCTAAAGGCTACGCCTCGCGTCGTCGGATTCAACCTAGGGCGCATCCCACTGCGGCTTCCAGGTTCAATCAGGGTCTGCCGTCCGGCCGCATACAGCGGCTTCAGTCTTCCGCCAGGGCGCCGGCCAGGTAATCCGCCAATGCCCGCACCTTGACCGAGAGGTGCTTGCGCGACGGATAGACGGCATAGATACCCAATTCGCGGCTGCAACTCTCGGGCAGCAACTCCACCAGGCGGCCGGCAGCCAGATGGTCGAGCACCAGGAAATCCGGCTGCTGGGTGATGCCCAGGCCGGCCAGGGCGGCATCGCGGCAGGTTTCGCCGTTGTTGGCGCGCAGGCGCGGTCGCACGGTGACGCTCTGCTCGCCGGCCGGGGTCGCGAAATGCCAGGTATCGCCACCGGGAGCATAGGTGTAGGCGATGATCTCGTGCTGGGCCAGATCGGCCACCTCGGCCGGCGTGCCGCACCTGGCCAGGTAGTCGGGTGCCGCGCACAGCAGCACACGGGTCTTCGCGAGCGGACGGTGGATCAGGCTGGAATCGCGCGGTTTGGTGATCCGGATCGCCATATCGTAGCCCTCCTCGACCAGGTCGACCAGGCGATCGGACAAGTCCACTTCCAGTTCCACTCCCGGGTGGCGGCGCATGAATTCCGGCCACAGGGCGGCCAGGCGGGTGACGCCGAACGACAGCGGCGCGTTGACCCGCAAGCGACCACCGGCTTGCAGGGTGACGTCGCCGACCATGCCATCGGCCTCGTCGAGGTCGGCCAGGATCTGCCGGCAGCGGGTGTAATAGGCCTCACCGGCCTCGGTCAGCGACAGGCGGCGCGTGGTCCGTTGCAGCAGGCGGGCGCCCAGCCGGGCCTCCAACTGCATGACGACACGCGATATCGACGCCTTGGAGACGTGCAGCAACTCGCCCGCGCCGACGAAGCTGCCGGTATCCACCACGGCCACGAAGGCCTGCATTTCGCGAAATCTGTCCATGGGCAATTGTCAAGAAATACGCAACAGTCTATCAAGCAATGAATTGTTTATCGCTCAATACCCGACTAATACACTAACAATAACTCCAGCGAGGCAGGCAAATCATGACGACTCGTTACACGCGCACCGCGATCGGTCTCCATTGGCTCATGGCCGCTGGTCTGATCGGCACCTTCAGCCTGGGTGTCTACATGCACGAACTGCCGTTTTCCCCGACCAAGCTGCAACTGTATTCCTGGCACAAGTGGGCCGGCGTGACCCTGTTCAGCCTGGCCCTGGCGCGACTCGCCTGGCGGGCCGGGCATCGCCCGCCGGAGCTGCCGGCGACGATGCCGCGGTATATGCGGCATGGGGCCGCCCTGGTGCACGGCGCGCTCTATCTACTGATGCTGGCGATCCCGCTGTCAGGCTGGCTGATGAGTTCGGCCAAGGGCGTCACCACGGTCTGGTTCGGGGTGTTGCCGCTGCCCGACCTGCTGAGCAAGGACAAGGAACTGGGCGACCTGCTCCAGGAAGTGCATGAATCGTTGAACCTCGGCCTGCTCGCCTTGGTCATCGCTCATGCCGTGGCCGCACTCAAGCACCACTTCATCGACCGCGACGACATCCTCGTCCGCATCCTGCCCGGCCAAAGATAATCAGGAGGACTCCCATGCTGCGCAATCTGCTCCTCGCCCTCGCCTGCCTCGCCGGCCCGGCCGCCGCCGGCAACCTGGACCCGGTCGGCAGCCGGATCGACTTCGGCTACATCCAGATGGGCGTCAAGCTGGACGGCCGTTTCACCGCCTTCTCGGGCAAGGCGGTGTTCGACCCGGCCAAACCGCAGGCGGCACAGGCGAATATCGAGGTCCGGCTGGCCAGCGTCGACAGCGGCCTTGAGGAGGCCAACGGCGAACTGGCCGGCAAGGACTGGTTCAACACCGCCGCCTATCCGGTGGCGCGTTTCGAAGCCACCGCCGTGAAGCCGCTCGGCGGCAACCGCTACCAGGTCGACGGTCGCCTGACCATCAAGGGCCGAACCCGTCCGGTCAGCGCGCCCTTCACCTACACCCGCGATGGCGGCGGTGGCCTGTTCGCCGGCATCTTCACCCTGCGCCGGGCCGACTTCGCCATCGGCGAGGGCGCCTGGGGCGACTTCAGCGTCGTCGGCAACGAGATCGCCGTGCGTTTCAAACTGCGTTTTGTCCCATGATGTTTTTGCAATTACCACAAGGAGTTAAGTCATGAAGCTAATCCTCGTTCCCGCCCTTGCCCTGATCTGTGCCGGCCAGGCCCTGGCCGCGCCGGTGACCTACAACGTCGAGCCCAACCACACCTATCCCCGCTTTTCCTACAACCATCTGGGCTTCTCCACCCAGATTTCCCGCTTCGACAAGACCACCGGCACCGTCACCCTGGACGCCGAGGCGCGCACCGGCGCGGTCGACGTCACCATCGACATGAAGTCGGTCAATACCGGCTCGGCCGCCTTCAACGAGCACATCCAGAAGCCCGGCCTGTTCGATACCGCCAACTACCCCTTCGCCACCTTCAAGTCGACGGCGGTGAAGTTCGACGGCGACAAGCCGGTCTCGGTGGCCGGCATCCTGACCATCAACGGCATCGGCAAGCCGGTCACCCTCACCGTCACCGCCTTCCAGCACAGGATCCACCCCATGGCGCGCAAGGACGCCATCGGCGCCGATGCCACTGCGGTGATCAAGCGCAGCGACTTCAACGCCGGCATGCACACCCCCTACGTCGGCGACGAGGTGACCCTGTCCATCGCGGTGGAGGCCATCGAGCAATAACCGGGACGGGCTACAATGGCGGCCGGCCGCCCGGCGGCGGCCTTCCCCGCCATCGTTCCCGAGGTAGACATATGCAGAAGTTCCTGGCGGCGGCCCTGTGCCTGCTGCTTTCGGTCCCGGCCATGGCGGCCGATCCGGTCGTGGCCCCCGGTACGGAGGTCCGCATCGATTACACCGCCCTGGCGGACAACCGGGTGATCGACAGCACGGCCGAGGGCGGGCCGGTCAGTTTCGTGGTCGGCGCCGGCACCATGATGCCCGGCCTGGAAGTCGCCCTGCTCGGCATGGCCGCGGGCGAGGAAAAGACTTTCGAGGTGGCGGCCCGCGACGCCTACGGCGAGGCCGACCCCGGCGCGGTCAAGCGGGTTCCGCTGTCGATCCTGCCGCCCGACCTGAAGCCCCAGCCCGGCATGGAACTGGAGGTGCGCGCCGGCGGCGGCGACCTGATGAAGGCCGTGGTCAAGGCCGTGGAAGGCGACCGCGTGGTGCTCGACTTCAACCATCCGCTGGCCGGCAAGTCCCTGACCTTTAAGGTCAAGCTACTCTCGGTCGGCGCGACCAAGGCTGCCGAGGCTCCCTACCCACACGCCGTACCCGCCGCCCGGACCTGGCCCGAATTGCTCAAGATCACCGCGGCTGGCGTGGTCTACCCATCGAAAACCCGGAAACGGACCGACCCTGAAGAAGTCGCCGCCCTGTTCAGCCAAATCGGGAAAGACGCCGACAACGCCCTCCTGCAATGCGGCATGCAGATCGTCGGCATCGAGGTCCGGGGCGACATCCTGAAGACCTACAGCGTGCTCAGCACGCCCAGCCGCGCCACCCTGCGCACCCTGGTCGAGCCGAGCAGCGGCAAGGTGAGCGAGGATAGGGTCCTGGCCGCCCTGCTGGCACCCTATGCCGCCTCGGAAGAGCGCAACCGCCGCCGCCTAGCCTGCGGACTGCTCCTGGCGCCGCTGGCCGTCGGGACCAAGGCCCTGAACGCCCAATTGGACAAGGAGGTCTGTCCGCGGATCGAGCGCCTGACCGCCTGCCTGGACGACCTGCGCGCCGCCGACGCACGGGTCGAGGGCGAGGCCGGCCCCGATGCCCGCCGGCTGTATTCCGGCGAACGCTGGGATTCCAAGGTGGACTACCTGGACCAGTTGGCCGCTGGCAGCCGATGACGCGGCCCGCGCCGGGACGGATAATAGGCGCGTGACCGACGACCTGTTCGATTCCCCCAAACCCGATGCCGGGCGCGCCGCCGCGCCGTTGGCGGAGCGACTGCGCCCGGCCGAGATCGACCGGATGATCGGCCAGACCCATCTGCTCGGGCCGGGCATGCCCCTACGCCTGGCCTTCGAGTCGGGCCGCCTGCACTCCATGATCCTGTGGGGACCGCCCGGGGTCGGCAAGACCACGCTGGCACGCCTGACCGCGCACCACTTCAATGCCGACTTCATCCAGATCTCGGCCGTCCTGGCCGGCGTCAAGGAGATCCGCGAGGCGGTCGAGCGGGCGCGCATGAACCAGACCCAGGGTCGCCAGACCATCCTGTTCGTCGACGAGGTACACCGTTTCAACAAGGCCCAGCAGGACGCCTTCCTGCCCCATGTCGAATCCGGCCTGGTCACCTTCATCGGCGCCACCACCGAGAACCCTTCCTTCGAGGTGGTCGGCGCCCTGCTCTCGCGCGCCCAGGTCTACGTACTCAAGTCGTTCGACGAGGCGGAACTGGCCACCCTGCTGCACCGTGCCCTGGAGCAGGGCGGCCTGCACCTGAACCTGACCCCGGAGGCGGAGAAACTCCTGGTCGCCTATGCCGACGGCGACGGCCGCCGCCTGATCAATCTGGTCGAGCAGTTGGCCATGGCGGCGCTGACCGCCAAGCGCGCCGAAGCCGATGCCGAGTTCGTCGCTTCCGCCCTGTCGCCTTCGCTGCGCCGCTTCGACAAGGGCGGCGAGGCCTTCTACGACCAGATCTCGGCGCTGCACAAGTCGGTGCGCGGTTCCGACCCGGACGCCTCACTGTACTGGTTCTGCCGCATGCTCGACGGCGGCGCCGACCCGCGCTACCTGGCCCGACGCATCGTCCGCATGGCCTGGGAGGACATCGGCCTGGCCGACCCGCGCGGGACCGAGATCGCCCTCAACGCCGCCGACACCTATGAGCGCCTGGGTTCGCCCGAGGGCGAACTGGCCCTGGCCCAGGCCCTGCTCTACCTGGCCTGCGCGCCGAAGTCGAACGCCGCCTACATGGCCTACAACCAGGCCCGCGCCTTCGTGCGCGAGGACGGCAGCCGCGAGGTGCCGATCCACCTGCGCAACGCCCCGACCAAGCTGATGAAGGAACTCGGCTACGGCCGCGCCTACCGCTATGCCCACGACGAGCCGGAGGCCTATGCCGCCGGCGAGACCTATTTCCCCGACGACCTGGCCCGGCCACCGCGTTTCTACACCCCGACCCCGCGCGGCCTGGAAGGCAAGATCGCGGAAAAATTGGCCCATCTGCGCGAACTCGACCGCGCCGCCGCGGTCCGCAAGAAGTGACTTCCCAATCTCTACTGAAATCCAATCCGTAATGAATTCAATATCGACCCGATTGTTACCGGCCGTTCTGGCCGGCCTGCTTGTCTCTCCCACCGTCTCGGCGGAAAGCTATGGCTTCAAGGGAATCAACCTGGGCTCGAACATCAGCCAGTTAGCCAACACCCTGAAATATGATTGCCGGTCAGTGAAGACGCCGACGGCGGACCAAGTCTGCACCCCGCGCCCGGGCGCGGCTGAAACCATCGCCGGCGCACCGGTGGACACCATCTTCTATTTCTATGCCCAGTCCCTCCTGACCGGAATCAGCGTCTATTTTCCGGAGAAGCACTTCACGGATGTGGTTGCCAGCTTGTCGTCGAAATACGGTGTTTCGGTTATCGAGAAGGAAACCGTCAGGAACTTGAATGGCAAGTCATTCGAGAACCAAATCCATACCTGGCATCAGGGCGCCGAATCGATGGTGGCGCAACGCTATTCCGGCCGTCTCGACAAATCGTCCGTACGCATCAGCGACGACGCCGCGGCGCAACGTGTCAAGGAGCGGCGCGAGCGGATCAAGCGGGAGCCGGGCAGCGATCTCTAGGCAGGATCGGAATCGCCCCGCCGGCGTTCCAATTTGGCCCCCGTCCTGCTAGAATCCGCGCTCCCCGCGTTGGGGAAATCCACACATCCGCCCTGTTAAGGTGCCCGTGCCGAGTTTTCGGGGGTATCGGCGGATGGAGGCTCAACCTTAACTACTCAGGAGTAGTCATGTCCGTGACCATGCGTCAAATGCTGGAGGCCGGCGTCCATTTCGGCCACCAGACCCGTTACTGGAACCCCAAGATGGCCCCGTTCATCTTCGGCCATCGTAACAAGATCCACATCATCAACCTG
>JAAXVP010000065.1:0-8003 GCA_013335435.1 Thiobacillus sp.
CCCCAGGCCGTCAGCATCCCCGCCGCGACGAAGGCCACCCACACCGTCATGACCCACGAATTCGTGTCGACCTGACCGTCGCGGTTGTCGCGTGTGGTCTTGGCCACCGCAAAGGTCGCGAACAGGCCTTTCAAGGTATGGCCGACGCGCATCAGGGCATCGACATCGCCGGCGGCGAGGGCGGCATCGAGTTCGGCCACGAGATTCGGCACATCGGCCACGAACACCTCGGCCACCTGAGCGAACATCTCCTCGTCGTCACCCAAGCGCTCGATCGCCGTGGCGCGGTCGTAGAGGGCCGCGGCGGCCGGCCGGCCAGGTGACGGCACCGGTCGTTCGGCTGCCCCGCCGAAGTGGCGGCCCAGTTCTTCGCGCAATGCGGCCAGGCTGACCGGCTTGGCGATATAGCCGTCCATGCCGGCCGCGCGGCAGCGCTCCCTGTCCTCCTGCAAGGCGTTCGCCGTCATGGCGACGACCGGCAGATGCGCCCGGCCCGACTCGGCCTCGCGGGCGCGGATCGCGCGGGTCGCCGCGATGCCGTCCATCTCGGGCATTTCCATATCCATCAGGACCAGCGCGTAGTCCGTCCCGGCCAGGCGTTCGAGCGCCTCGCGGCCGTTGTCGGCAAAGTCGTGTTCGACCCCGAGCCGGCGCAGCATGGCACCGGCCAGCTGTTGGTTGACCCGGTTGTCGTCGACCAGCAATACCCGGCCCGGCACCCGGACCGCCCGTCCGGCCTCCGGCAGGTCGGCCGGGGCCGGACTCGCCGCCGCCGTCCCGGAGGCCAGGAGCGGCAGCCAGAACCAGAACACGGTGCCGACGTTGGGCGCGCTCTCGACCTCGATGGCGCCGCCCATGGCCTCGATCAGTTCCTTGGTGATGATGAGCCCCAGGCCGGTGCCGCCGTATTTGCGCGTGATCGAGACATCGGCCTGGCTGAAGGGCTGGAACAGGCGGGAAAGGGCCACGGCATCCATGCCGATGCCGGTATCGCGCACGCTGAACACGATGCGGCTGTCCTCGGTCGCCACGCGCAGTTCGACCGAGCCCTTTTCGGTGAACTTGACCGCGTTGACCAGCAGGTTGATGAGTATCTGGCGCAGCCGGGTCGGATCGCCCAGGATCTGGCCGGGCAGGTTGGCGTCGATGCTGGCGATGAAGTCGAGGCCCTTGGCGCTGGCGCGCTCGCTGACGATGGAACGCACGTCCTCGATCACGGCGGGGAAATCGAAGGCCAACTTCTCCAGGGTCAGGCCACCGGCCTCGATCTTGGCGTGGTCGAGCACGGCGTTGATCAGTTCCATCAGGTGCTTGCCTGAGCTGTTGATCAGGCCGACGTAATTCTTGTGCGCGGGCGCCAGGGGCTCGTCCTCGAGCAATTCGGCGAAGCCGATGATGGCGTTCAAGGGCGTGCGCAGTTCGTGACTCATGCGGGAGACGAATTCAGACTTGGCGCGGCTGGCGCGCTCGGCCTCGTCCTTGGCCGCCCGCATTTCCTCGACCGCCACCTCGAGCTGAGTGTTGGCCTCGTTGATGCGCCGCATGAGCAAGACACCGGCCATGCCCGCGAGCAGGATCACCAGCGCCACCACCACGTATTCGACCAGCTTGAGCCGCTCGCCTTGCGCCTCGAGCTGGCCTTCGATCTCGGTGAGCTGCTGGTTGCTGTCGTGGAACAGCCGGTTGGCGTTCTCGTTCAGGCGTTCGAAATAGGGTGGCAACTGCTTCAGGAACAGGGAAATCTCCGGCAACAGGGCCATCAGGCATTCCCGGTCCTGGCGCTCCACGCAGTCCTGGCGCCGCGTCACCAGGGCGCTCAGGTCGACCGACTTGCCGCTGACCTGGTCGAGCAGGGGCGCCACCTCGATCAGCTCCATCACATAGGTCACCTGGCCGGGGGCCGGCCGATAGGTCGACTCCAGCGCCATCTCGTCGAACCCCTCGATGTTCAGCCTGAGCACGCGCTTGACCGTGCCGCCATGCTTCAGGACATCGAGGTCGTGGCGCAGCTTGGCGGTCTGCCGGTCGATCTCCGCGCGCACCCGGACCAGGGCCGCCGGGCTGGTGGCGGCGACCATGCGGTACATGTCCTTCTCGACGCCCTGGATGCCGCGCACGATCTCGTCGCCCACGAACAGGCGCGCGCGCTCGTTCTGGCTCTTCGCATCCAGTTCCCGTTGCAGGCTGTCGAAGAACTTTTCCAGGCCGAGCACCACCGCCAGGCACAGCACCGCCAGGCCGAACAGCCAGCGCACCGACTGGCGCGTGGACAGCAGACGGGTGGGGCGGGACAGCGGCATCAGCCCGGCCTAGCGGCCTACCGGGGTCTTGTTGTCCAGGAAGCCATGCTTGCGGAACACCGCCTGGGCCTCATCGCCCGCGGCATAGGCCATGAAACGCTTGGCCAGATCCGGATTTCGGGTGCTCTTCAGC
Source organism: Thiobacillus sp. (assembly GCA_013335435.1). Classification (GTDB taxonomy): domain Bacteria; phylum Pseudomonadota; class Gammaproteobacteria; order Burkholderiales; family Thiobacillaceae; genus Parasulfuritortus. Next base: position 2,434 of record JAAXVP010000065.1, read on the forward strand.
ATGTTCAGCAAGAGGGCCTGCGGCTGCGCCAGCTTGGCGTCGAGGTCGACGACATCGAGCTTGGCGGCGTTGTCGGGGAAATAGCCGACGGCGCGCCAGTTCATCGCGACATCCGCCTCCTCGCGTTTCATGGCGTTCACCATGCTGCGCGAGTCGGGCACCAGGAAGGCGGCCGCCCGCAGGACCTGGGCGTAGATGCCCAGGCTATCGAGGATCTGCTTGGTTTCCTGGCCGACGCTGCCGGAGTCGGCATTGCCGATGATCGCCACGACGTCCTTGCGCAGCAGTTCGCGGGGATCGCCCTTGACCTTCTTGGGGTTGCCCTTCTGCACCATCAGGGCCATCTGGTTGTAGCCGACCGTGACGTAGTCGCCGAGCAGGCCTTCCGGCAGGTGGCGGTCGCGGTAGCTCGGCTCGCCGGGCAGGTACCAGTCGCCCACGCCGCTCTTCCTGGCGGACTGGTAGAGGTCTTCCGAACCGCCCTGGGCGATGGTGATCTTGACGTTCTCGCGCTGCTCGAAGGCCTGGGCGATCTCGGTCATCGGCCGCACCATGGTGATGCCGCAATAGAGCAGCAGTTCGGTCTTGGCGGCGGCGAACGCGCTCGCCGGCAGCAGGCTCGCGCATGCGAGCAGGACAATACGGCTCAGGGCTTGGGCAATCATCTCATCGGCCTCTCGATGGGCAGTGGATATCGGACAACGCTTTCCGGCAAGCGCGCACCGGTACATGCACTTTTTTATGAGTACATGTAACTATCGTTATCGGCTGGTATTCCAAAATATTTACCGGGCACTATAAACACATTGACCCTAGCAAATACAGGGGGATGCCATGGACGAAAAAACCTACGGCTGGCATGGCTGGAAAATGCCGATCCTGCACCCTAACGATCCCGATTTCTGCGAGTACGGCTGTCCCATCTGCGTGCCCGCGCGCCACGGCAAGAAGCTCGCCGGCGCGGCGCAGAAGATCGAGATGGCCATCACCTTCGGCGGCTGCTGGTGGGGCCGGGCGCGCAGGCGCAAGTACGGCGTCGGTCCCGATCAGGCCCGGCCGTCGAAATAGCCGGCTCGGTTTGTCGCGGCCGGGGCGCCCGTCCTGGCCAGGGCCGTGTCCAACCCGCATCGAACGGAGGCGAACATGATTCGAATCAGCCAACTCGGCCTCGGCATCGCGCTGGGGCTGCTGTCCCTCAACATCCAGGCGGCCGGCAATCCGGAACTGGGCAAGGCCAAGGCCATGTACTGCGCCACCTGCCACGGCGCCGCCGGGGAACGCAAGCTGCCGCTCTGGCAAGGCGGTGAATCGGCCCTGGCCGACCTCTCGGCCAACAAGATCGTATCCGCCTTGAAGGCCTATCGGAGCGGCCAGCGCTTCCACCCGATGATGCAGTTCTTCGTCATGCCCATGACCGAGCAGGACATGGCGGATATCGCCGCTTATTACGGTAGCGTCGGCATCGGTCCCAGCCTGTACGAGCGGTTGGGCGGCAAGGACGCGATCAACGCCGTGGTGAGGGACCTGCTCGGCAACGGCATGGCCGACGCCCGCCTGAAGCCGCGCCTGTCGCGCCTGGACGGCGCCCGGTGCGAGCGGCAGTTGACCGACCTGCTCTGCCAAGCCACCGGCGGGCCGTGCAAGTACACCGGGCGCGACATGAAGACCGCCCACGCCGGCGCCCACGTCACCGAGGTCGAGTGGCAGGCCTTCGCGGAAAACCTGGTCAAGACCTTCGACCGCTTCAACGTACCCGAGCGCGAGCGCGCCGACCTGATGCAGCTGATCGGCCCGATGAAGGCCGACATCGTCGGCCACTGACCTCCCATGCCCATTCCGGGGATGCGGCTGCCGCATCCCCGTTGTTCTTTCCGCCCCGCCCCCTGCCGATTCCCGCCCATGACCTAGCGGTTCTGTGATGCTCATCCCCCCTGAACAGGGGATGCACGAGCATGACGACGAACCATTACATTGCCTGCATGCGGTCAGACGGCCACGGCCGACCCGCACACGGGTACGCCCGGGCGTGCCCGTGACCCGATTACCGGCACATCCTTGGAGGCGCTGTCTCATGCAGGCAAATTTCGGCTCGTTGCAGTGGTGGTTGAGTATGTTGGTTGCCATGGTCTTGCTCGCAGGCTGTGGGGGCGGCGGTGGCGGCGGCGGCACCACAACCGCCATCTCCGGCACCGCGGCGACCGGCGCGGCACTGGCCGGCACGGTGGATCTGATCGATGCCAACGGCGTCGCCCGCTCCGCGAGCATCAGTGCGAATGGGGCCTTCAGCCTCGATACGACCGGCCTGTCGGCCCCCATAGTCCTGCGCGTGACGAGCTCCGGCGGCGGCATCCTGTATTCCTGGGCGGACGCTGTAACCGGCGTCTTCAACATCACGCCGCTGACCACCCTGGCCCTGGAGCTCATGCGCGCGAACCTGCCGGGCGGCCCGGCCGACCTCGCCGCCCTCTTCGCCGACTGGACCAGCGTAGCCGGCCCAACTCAATTGTCCAGCTTGCAGGCGGCACTCCTGGAGGCACAGGCGATCATCAACGCCAACCTGAGCAGCCAGCTCCAGGCCATGGGCCTGACTGCCACGACCTACGACTTCCTGCGCACCGCCTTCACCCCGAACGGCAGCGGCATCGACGGCGTCCTCGACCTCATCCACCTGAGCTTCGGCAACGGCAGCTTCTCCCTCACCGACGCGGGCGGCACTCCCCTGACCTTCGACATCACGATCGACATCAGCGGATACAACATCGGCGGCGGCGGTGGTGGTGGCGGCGGCACCCTGACCTGCGACACCAGCCTGTTCCAGGCCAACAGCGTGCATCAGGCCACCGCCCAGGAACTGGCCAGCTTCGCCGGCAACTACACCGGCGAGATCTACAGTCCGGACAACACCGGCAATTACGTCGCCAGCAACGGCACCGCCAGCTTCAGTTCCGCCGGCGTGCTGACCTTGAACGGCCAGGCCAAGACCGCGACCTCCATCTGCGTCGACAACGCCGCCGGTCCCTACGGCGTCGTCCTGTACGTGCACTTCGCCGATGGACACGTCGACCTGTTCGGCAACCAGACCTTCAGCGGCGCCATCGACACCCCCTCCGGCGGCGGCACCGGCAGCCTCACGCTCACGGTCACCATCTCGGGGGTTGCCGCCGCCAACGTCAACATCGATGGCGTCACCAAGCCGGCTAGCCAGGCCGACTTCTGCGCCGACATGACCAGCGATTCCACCACCTCGCTGAACCATGCCCTGGGTGCCGTCGGCACCTTCACGATCGATAGCTGCACCTTCGACGGTTCGGTCGGCAACGTCTCCGCCACGCTCGCCGTCACCTCGCCGGTCAGCATGAACGTGCCGTATACGGTGGTCTACACCTACAACTGATACCGATTCATGACCTTGCCGACGGCGCCCTGGGGCGCCGTTTTTTTGCCTCGCGCAAGCGTGAACTTGGGTCTGCCCGCGGCATCGGATAAGCTTGCCGGACACGTCGTATTTACGTGAATCCAACATGACCGAATCCCTGCACGACGCCATCGCCCGCCAGCGCCAGATATTGAAGGGCTGGCTGTCCTCCTCGCTGTCCATCCTGGCCGAAGGCTGCCGCGAGGTGTGGCCGGACCGCGCCCGCCTGGAGGAACGCCTGGCCGAGGGCATGGAGGAGCTGCCCTACTGCAAATACCTCTATGTCCTGGACGCACGGGCGCACCAGATCACCGCCAACCTGTCGCGCAAGGGCCGGCTGCCGGAGCAGTTCGGCCGCGACCGCAGCGATCGCCCCTACCTGGCCGAGGCCCTGGCCGGGGCGATGTTCTCGCTATCCGACGCCTACCTGAGCCGGAACGCGCGCCGGCCCAGCCTGACCGCGGTGCAGCGCATCGAGGACGGCGCCGGCCACCTGCTCGGCTACCTGGGTGCCGACTTCGACCTGCGCGAGCTGCCCGCCACCCAGGCCATGTACCGGCAGCCGGAAAAATGGCAACAGATGAAGGGCGACCCGGCCATCCGGGCCGGCCTGTTCCACCAGGCCCGCACCGACAGCCTGATGGACCAGCGCATCGATGCCGTGCTCGACCTCATGAACGAACTGATGACCGTGCACGGCGTGTTCCACGGCAAGCTGCACTTCTCCAGCTCGCGGGCCACCCTGTGGCTGCTCAGCGACCCCTACCGCTACCGCATGCACGGCATCGACGAGCTGTCCGACCCGAGCCTGTGCATGGCCTACCCGCGCCGTCCCTACCCCGAGGAGGCGGTAATCCCGGCCGGGCGCATCCGCGAGGTGCTGAACACCTTCAAGGCCCTCCGCTTCATGGACGAGACGCTCTACCTGCGCTCCGGTTCGCTCAACCTGTTCAACGGCATGGTCGGCCTGACCTTCTCCTGCGACGGCTCCCACTACATGCCCTGGGACGAGTTCCTCGACAAGAATGTCGGCTTCTGGCTCGGCACCGGCGCTTGAGCGGCGCGGATCGCCCATGCCTGCAACCTGTCGCCTGTCCATGAAAGGTTCGATATGGCTTGGCTGAATATCATCGGTTACGACCTGGCGGCCTTCCTGTTCAGCATCGCGCTGATCGCCGCCTACTACGCCAACCTGAACTACCGGCTGCGCCACGACCCGACCTACACCATCCAGGGCCTCAACAACCTGGCCCGCTCGCTCTGGGTCATCCATGCCATGAACACGCCCGGCAAGGACGTCATGGCCGTGCAGACCCTGCGCAACTTCGTCATGGGCGCCTCGCTGATGGCCTCCACGGCCGCGCTCCTGATCATCGGCACCCTGACCCTGTCCGGCCAGGCCGAGAACATCGCCAGGAGCTGGCACGTCCTCAACCTGGTCAACAGCCATTCGGCCGAGATCTGGATCGTCAAGGTGCTCTGCCTGCTGGTCGATTTCATCGTCGCCTTCTTCGCCTTCGCGATGTCGGTGCGCCTGGCCAATCAGGTGGTGTTCATGATCAACGTGCCCGACACCGGCGCCCACCTCAGCCTGTCGCCGCACAGCGTGGGGCAACGGCTGAACCGGGCCGGCGGCCTGTTCTCCATCGGCATGCGCACCTTCTTCTTCGCGGTGCCGCTGGTGTTCTGGCTGTTCGGGCCGCTGTTCCTGGTGACCGCCACGGTCGGGCTGGTGTTCGCCTTCCACCGCCTCGACCGCGACGATCTCGGCCAGGGCTAGACCGGACCGCGGCTTTCGCGCTTGGCGGCGGTCTTGCTCGCCATGGCCTCGGCCAGGCTGACGACCGGATACTTGGGCTTGTAGTCCTTGAACGCCTCGTAGACGGTGCGTACCTTCTCGCCCGCGCCCTGGCCCTTGAAGTCGCTCTTTTCCAGGGCCAGTTCGTCGACCAGTTCGTTCCAGACCATGCCGTCGGTCATCGGGATCAGGACGATGCTCAGCCCGTCCAGGGTGGCGACCGTGGGCTTGGCCACGTTGACCACGTAGAGCAGCACCTTCACGTCGGGGGCGAAATCGGCCTGATACTTGGCCAGCAAGGTATCCAGATCGGCGAGGTCGTCGAGGGAGCCGGCCAACAGCTTGATCTTGTCGTCG
>JAAXVP010000065.1:8013-13802 GCA_013335435.1 Thiobacillus sp.
TGCGCCGATCAGGCCGGTCACGGGCGGCTTGCGGCGGCCCTGGGCATCGGCGATCTCGCCTTCCACCACCACCAGGTCGCCACGGTACGCCGCCCAGCCGGGCCCGGCGGCTTCCTTGAAGTTGGAGTTGTACAGGAGTTGGTCTTTTTCGTAGTTGTCCAGCAGCATGATGTTCCCCTGGGGAAAGTGAATAAGCGATCAGGACATCGCAAAATCCGGGCCAGGACGAAAACCCGCTTGGCTGTGTGGTTTGTCGGCCGGTTTGTGGCCTTTCGGCCTGCCGGGATGCCTCAATGGCGCCCTGCTTGTCGCAAACCCGACAAGGGGCGCGGCCCGGCAAGCCCCGTCCCGGCTCGAATCCGGTCCCGGCACGGGTTTTGCGAAGGTAAGGTTTGTTTGCCCGGAGTTCACCGTGTCCGAAACCTTCGCTCCCATCCTGTCCGGTCTGCACGACGGTTCCGTGGTTCCCTACCTGGGCGCCGGCGCCCTGGCCGGCGTGGTCGACCCGGCCAGCGGCCGTGCCATCCCCGCCGACAGCGACAGCCTGATCCTGGCCATGAACAACGGCCAGCCCATGGCGCCCAAGCTGATGTACGAATTCCCGCGCGCCGCCATGAACGTGGAACTCAAGCGCGGCCGCTCGGCGCTGACCAAGTTCCTCGACCGCACCTACCGCGACACCGCCTGGAGCGCCTCCGCGCTGCACACCTGGCTGGCCGCCCAGGGGCTGCCCTACATCGTCGACGGCAACCGCGACACCCTGCTCCAGCAGGCCTACGCCGGCACGCCGCACACCCTGATCGTCGGCATCGCCCGCCTGTCCGCCGCCGCCTACCGGTTCAAGCTCTACCAGTACGACGGCGCCGCCTACCGGGCCATCGACCCCGAAGCGGTCGACACCAGCCTGCCGGTGCTGTTCAAGCCGCTCGGCACGCCGTTGCCGGAATCCAACTACATCGCCTCGGATGCCGATTTCGTCGACTACATCACCGAACTGATGGGCGGCTTCGCCATCCCGCCGTTCCTGAAGCGCATGCGCCAGGGCAAGCGCTACCTGCTCCTGGGCCTGCGCCTGACCCGCGACACCGAGCGCATGGTGCTGGCCGACATCGTGTTCGGCCATGCCGGCGGCTGGGCCCTGATCCCGAACGCCAACGACAAGGAGAAGCGCTTCCTCGACAAGCTCGGCATCGAGCTGGTGCCGGCCGACGCGGCCGACCTGCTCGCGGCCGCGCTGGCCGGCCAGGCACTGGAGGCGGCGTGATGGACTGGGACGAGGCCACCCATGCCCTGGGCGTCGACGAGATGGACCGCACCCATCGCGAATTCACCGCCCTGGTGGGCATGCTGATGGCGGCGGACGACAGCGATTTCGCCATGCTGTTCGGCAAGCTGCTCGACCATAGCCGCCAGCACTTCAGCAACGAAGGCCGGCTGATGCGCATCGCGCGTTTCCCCGCCCTGGGCGAGCACGAGGGTGAACACCATCGCGTCTATGGCGACCTCGTGCAGATGAACCGGGCGGTCCAGAAGGGCCGCCTGCTGCTCGCCCGCGCCTACGTCAAGACCGGCCTGACCGAGTGGTTCGCCCTCCACCTGGCGACCATGGACTCGGCCCTGGCGGCGCACCTGAAACGGGTCGGCGAGGCGCCGGCAAAGACCACCGGCGCCGCCCTGCCGGTGTTGTAGGTGCGGAAACGCACCTTACGCGACCATCGCATCGAGCCGGCCTTGGCCACCCGTTCGCATCCGCGTTGGCTGCCCAACCGCAAACCGCTGCCCGGCCTGAAGGCGATGATCGTCGATGTCAGCTTGAACCTGTGTGCTGCTTCCGCAATCGCCTCATTTCAGCCTTGTATCACCTATGCGGTACAGGGCAAGTTTCTGGCATGAACCATGCCTGCCGGCTGCGCCGGAAGGAGACCCCAACTCGACCAAGTCAAACATTTATACTGACACAGGTTTACCTGGCCCTTGCTCAGTGCCTGGGCATCTAAGGCCATGTGCTGATGACGATAGTGATTGGATGCATCGGGGGATGAGCATGATAAACAAGACTACCGCCGGCTCCTGGGCAGCCCGCCTGCCGCGCTTGGCGCTCCTCGCATTATTGGCATGCTCTGCCGTCCTCATCCCGCGGCACTCCATGGCGTTCAATGCCCCCGCGTTTCAAGATGATGTGCTCGACGAGGCTGGCATTTTGAGCAACGCCGAGCGGGATGCGCTAATTGGTCAAATACGCAATCTGCGTGCCGCCGATGACATCTGGGCCGCTGTCTACATTGCCAAAAGCCTTCAGCAGGCATCCATCGAGGAAGCTGCGGTGGATACCTTCTCAAAATGGAAACTCGGTCAGAAGGGCAAGGACAACGGACTCCTTGTCTTGATCGTCCCGGCTGAACACAAGATGCGGATCGAAGTAGGTTACGGCCTGGAAGGCGTTATCACGGATGCCTTGAGTCGGAGGATCATCGACGAGGTATTCGCTCCCGCTTTTCGTGCCAACCATTTTGTCGACGGATTGACGCTTGGCTTTGAAGCCATGGCCAAGGCCAAACGCGGGGAGAATGCCCTACCCGAGAAACCGCCCGTGTCAGCACAACAGGTCGTGAACTGGGACGGTGCGGGCACTCGGTTCCTGCTCGGCCTGGGCATCAACCTGCTGCCGATTGGCCTCTACTCTGTAGCCCTTCCTTTCGGCAGGCTGCGAAATGTCAGAAAGCCCATCGAGCCAACCAGTACGCCATTCTGGATATATTTCTTCTTTGGTTTGTTTTTCGCCATATTCTACGTCGTGGCTGGCGCAGCTTTTCCGGAGAACCCAGCTATCCTCTATGGCCTCATCGGGGCCAATGTCGTGTTCGCGGGAGCATTCGGCATTGAGTATCTTCGACGTGCTGCTCGTATGCTATTCCCCATGGGCTCCAGCGGTACATCGGCATTCGATGCATCGCCCATGGACCGGAGTCGCCGAGAGTCATCGAGCAGCGACAGTTGGTCGTCTGGTTCGGACTCCGATTCATCATCGTCCGGGGGCGGCCGTTCAGGTGGTGGCGGTGCCTCAGGAAGTTGGTGACGTGGCCGCATTGCGCGCCATGACCGGCCTGGGGCAACACCCTTTTCGCTAAGTTACTCAGTTGGATGTCACAGTGGTAGGGATCAGGTTTTCCAGCCAACCATTGCCAAACTCCCAACCTACCGCCAACAACCAGAAGGACAAACCCAACGCGATGAAGCCCCAGGCTATGCCGAAACGATATCCAAACGAAAGGACGCCACAGTTGGATGCATTTTCCCGTTCGAAGTAAATCCGGATGGGGTCGCCGACTTCGTATCCGGGTGACGGCAATCCGAAAGACGCCCTATAGGAATGGGGGTTTCCAAGTTGGTCGGAAAAATTGGCAACCAGTCTGTAGGTCTGCCCGCTGCGACCACCGCTGCCATAGGGTTCCAACGCCGTCACCTTGCCGACAGCAATTTCCTTTCCCTGTATATCCCTGTACTGCCAGGTGGCGATAATCAAGCCGATGATAATCAGCCAAGTGCCAATAACACTCATGACGATTCTCCTGACAAGCGTTGGTTGTTCGAGTCTTCCCCACGATTCTGCCAATCCAGGGACTGACCGCACGCGAGTCGATGCCCTCCCCATAATAAATATACAGGTTGGCCGTGGGCCTGAACGGCCGGATTACCGCAGTGGCAGAAGTTTATGTCGCGATTCAGAGAAGGATGGCTTCAGGTTCCGTGCTGCCGGATGTTGGCGATGCCGTGCCCGGTCGCCGGGCGAATATCTGGTCAAGTGCATGCGAATCGCATGGTCAATTTAGTGCCATTCCCCAGTAGGCGCGCGCCGGCAAACCTACCAGGCATGGAATCCCGCTACAGCCGCACCAGCGCCTGCGCCTGCGCCTCGCAGGCCGAGCGTATGGTCGGATCGAGCGCCGCCAGCCAGCGCTCCGGGATGGCCGCGCGGCCGTACACGGCACCGGCCAGCATGCCGGCGATGGCGCCGGTGGTGTCGGCGTCGCCGCCCCGGTTGACCACGTCGATCAGGCAGGATTCGAAGTCGTCGGTATCGAACAGGGCCTGGAATACCGCGACCACGGTGTCGGCGATGTAGCCGCTCGGGTTGGCCTGCTGGCGCACGGCGCGGAAGGTGAAGGCCGGATGCAGCCCGGCCAGCGGATGGGCATGTTCATGCAGGAGGCGGTACTTGTCGGCGCCGCCGACGGCATCGCGGACCATCAGGGCCAGGCATTCGGTCGCGGCATCGGACAAGGGGTTGTTATGGGTGATGTGGGCCTGGGTCCGGCAGGCCAGGCGAACCACCTCCTCGGGCTGGCTCAGGGTCGCCAGCGCCGCCGGCAGGACACGCATGGCGGCACCGTTGCCGGCATCGTGCTCGTTTTCCGGCATCTCGGTCTGGCCGGTCTCGCGGAAGCGCAGCAGGCCGCGCCGCACGGTGTTGCCGATATCGACCGGCTTGGCCCGCATCCAGGCGTCGAAGGCCTCCGCCACCGGCTGGGCCGCCACCCGGCCGTGGGCCAGGATGGCGCTGCCCAGGGCCAGGGCCATGGTGGTGTCGTCGGTGACCTGGCCGGAGCGCAGGTTGAGCCAGCCGCCGCCCCGGATCGTGTCGTGCACCTTGTACTGGGCCGCGATCTCGCGCGGGGTCATGAACTCGACCGTGGCCCCGAGGGCGTCGCCGATGGCCAGGCCGAGATAGGCGGCGGTGGCACGGTCGTGTGCGGTATTCACACCGTCAGGACCCCGTATTGAAGCATTTGGCGTAATCCGCGCAGGCCTGGCAGGACGGCGCCGGGCAGACCGGGATGCCTTCCCGGTCGCAGATCTGCCGATAGAGGAACTTCTTCCATTTCATGTCGCGATCGTTCTTGGCCGCTAGATGGGGGAAATTTTCCGTCATCAGACGCGACAGGTCGACCCGCGACCAAAGGCCGAGATCCTGCCAGAGGTGGTCGCCGGCCATGCAGGCGGCGGCGACGATCCGGGCCATCCAGACCTCCGAGCGGTCGACCTCGGCCCGGCCTTCCAGCATGAGCGCGACGAGGTCGTCGCGCTCGGGGGCGCGCCCGGCATCGAGGCCGTCGCCGGCACCGAGGCCGAGCGGGCCGGAATCGGGGAAATGCCGGGACAGCAGTTCGGAGAACGCCTCCGGCGCCAGGCCGAGGCCGGCGGGCAGGGCCCCGACCCCGGTAGCCTGGCTGACCAGCATCTTCGCGAACAGATCGTCGTTGGCCAGGCCGGCGGCATGGGCCATCAGCCGGCCGTACAGGCCGGCGCCCGTTTCCAGGCTGTCGAGGGTCGCGGCGATGCAGGCCATGATCACTTGCTCGGATATTCGACCAGGATGTCCTCGTCGCGCAGGACCATCTGGCAGGCCAGGCGCCAGGAGGTATGGACGTTGTCGTCGACCTTCATGGCCTCGATCTCGTCCTTGGTGATCTTGCCCAGATCCTTGAGCACGGTGACCTCGCGGTCGGTCAGGGGGCCGCCCATGGCGCCCTTCTTGGACAGGTTGGTGACCTTGACCAGACAGGTGCCGCACTCGCCGTCCTGGCAGGAGAAGTCGATCGGGATGTGGTTCTCCTTGGCCAGGGTGAGCAAGGTCTTGGTATGGCTGCCGGCCACCGCGTAGACGGTCTTGTCCTTGTGCAGCGGGCTGGAAAAAGTGACGTTGGGCATTTCAGGGCTCCGGTTCAGGTTTCTAAAAGCCCCTCGCCCCTTGGGGGCGGGGGGTTGGGGAGAGGGGTAGGACATAAACG
>JAAXVP010000066.1 GCA_013335435.1 Thiobacillus sp.
GTTGGCGCCGCCCGCTTCCTCGTGCTTGCGCTCGACGTACTGGTCGAGCGCCTGCTGGACGTCGCCGGTGGCGATCAGGGTATCGAACATCATCCGCTCGTCTTCCATGGTGTACTTGGAACGGATCTGCTCCTGGAGTTCGCGCCAGGCATACGGGTTGTAGAGGCGGCCGGGGTCGCGCACGATGGCGGTGAGGTTTTCCAGGCTGTGGCTGACGTGGGTCAGCCGCTGGCTCAGGCGGTCGTAGAACTGGAAGGCGATGATGGCCTGCTGCATCTGGCCGGATACGTTGACGCCCAGCTCCTGCACGGAGTGCTTGACCGGCGATTCGGGCAGCGCGGCGGCCGCCTCGACCAGGCCCATCATGTTGCCGTACATGTCGGTGAAGGCGTTGGTGAGCACTTCGACCGAGCCGCCGGAGTCGCGCATGGCCATTTCCAGCTGGGCGACGGCCAGGTTGAGCATCAGGATGGTCTCGCGCACCTGGCTCCAGTCCAGGTCCGGCCGAGCCGCCGTCGATCCCGCTACCGTGTTGTTCATGGAATTGGTCTCCTGATTGTAATGGGTGCGAACCAACCGAATGCCGTCATTGCGGGCGCAGCGCGGCAATCCATGATGGCGATGACATCACCCCGTTCTGGATCGCCACGTCGCAGCGCGCCTCGCGACGACGGAATCAAGCGCTTACCGGGGAATTCTACCCAGCAAACGGCCTGGCAACGACTACTTTTTCCCCTGCTCAGGCGATGTTCGGGGTCGCGTTGCGCAGGCGGATGTGCAGCTCGCGCAGCTGCTTCTCGTCGACCGCGTTGGGCGCGTCGGTCATCAGGCAGGAGGCGCGCTGGGTCTTCGGGAAGGCGATCACGTCGCGGATCGACTCGGCCCCGGTCATCAGGGTGACCAGGCGGTCGAGGCCGAAGGCCAGGCCGCCGTGCGGCGGGGCGCCGAACTGGAGGGCGTCGAGCAGGAAACCGAACTTGTTGCGGCGCTCTTCCTCGCCGATGTTGAGGGCGGAGAACACCGTCTCCTGCACGTCCTCGCGATGGATACGGATGGAGCCGCCACCCACTTCCCAGCCGTTCAGGACCATGTCGTAGGCCTTGGACAGGGCCTTGCCGGGATCGCTCGCCAGGTACTCGGCATGGCCGTCCTTGGGCGCGGTGAACGGGTGGTGCAGGGCGTCCCAGCGCTTCTCGTCCTCGTTGTACTCGAACATCGGGAAGTCCACCACCCACAGCGGCGCCCAGGCGCGGCCGTCGACGTGGCCCTTCTCGTGGCCGATCTTCAGGCGCAGGGCGCCGATGGCGTCGTTGACCACCTTGGCCTTGTCGGCACCGAAGAAGATCAGGTCGCCGTTCTGGGCGCCGGTGCGCTCCATCACCGCCTTCAGGGCGGCCTCGTTGAGGTTCTTGACGATGGGCGACTGCAGACCGGCCTCGTTGAGCTGGCTGACATCGTTGACCTTGATGTAGGCCAGGCCCTTGGCGCCGTAGATCTTGACGAACTCGGTATAGCCGTCGATCTCGCCGCGCGAGATGGAGGCGCCGCCGGGCACGCGCAGGGCGGCGACGCGGCCGTTGGGGTCGTTGGCCGGGCCGGAGAAGACCTTGAAGGCGACCTCCTTCATGGCGTCGGTGACCTCGGTCAACTCCAGGGTGACGCGCAGGTCCGGCTTGTCGGAGCCGTAGCGGGCCATGGCCTCGGCATAGGGCATGCGCGGGAACGGCTCGGCCAGCTCGATGCCCTTGGCCTTCCTGAAGGTGTCGCGGATCATGCCCTCGACCAGGGACATGACGTCGTTTTCCTCGACGAAGGACATCTCCAAATCCACTTGCGTGAACTCGGGCTGGCGGTCGGCGCGCAGGTCCTCGTCGCGGAAGCACTTGACGATCTGGAAGTAGCGGTCGTAGCCGGCCACCATCAGGAGCTGCTTGAACAGCTGGGGCGACTGCGGCAGGGCGTAGAACATGCCGTCGTGGACGCGGGACGGCACCAGATAGTCGCGCGCGCCCTCCGGGGTGGAGCGGGTCAGCATCGGGGTCTCGATGTCGATGAAGCCCTGCTGGTCAAGGTAGTCGCGCATCAGCTTGGCGACCCGGTAGCGCAGCATCATGTTGGCCTGCATGGCCGGCCGGCGCAGGTCCAGGTAGCGGTACTGCAGGCGGATGTTCTCGGACAGGTTCTCGTCGTCGAGCTGGAACGGCGGCGTCTGCGAGGGGTTCAGCACTTCGAGCTGCTGGGTCAGGATCTCGACCATGCCGGTCGGCAGGTTGGCGTTCTCGGTGCCCTCGGGGCGGGCACGCACCTTGCCGACCACCTTGAGGACGAACTCGCTGCGGACGTCCTCGGCGATCTTGAACGACTCCGGGGTATCGGGGTCGATCACCACCTGGACGGTGCCGTCGCGGTCGCGCAGGTCGATGAAGATGACGCCGCCGTGGTCGCGCCGGCGATGGGCCCAGCCGCACAGGGTGACGATGTTGCCGATGTCGGAGGCGCGCACCGCGCCGCAATAATGACTACGCATGGTTCAGGTTCCTAGTTCGAATGCTTCAGTCGCCGGGGTAGGTGTTGGCGAGGGCTTTGGTCTGGGGCGCCGCGACGCCCATGGACACGATGTACTTCAGGGCCAGGTCGACGGAGATGTCCATCTCGATGGTCTCGCTGCGCTTCACGTAGAAGTAGAAGCCGTTCACCGGGCTCGGCGCGGTCGGGATGAACACCGCCAGCCACTCCTCGCCCAGTTCGTCCTTCACCTCGTTCGGCACGTTGGTCTGGAAGGCCAGCGACCAGGCCTCCGGGTGCGGGTAGCGCACCAGCACGACCTTGCGGAAGGCATGGCCGTTGCCCGACAGCAGGGTGTCGGAGACCTGCTTGACGCTGCCGTAGATGGACTTCACCACCGGGATGCGGTTGAGCATCGACTCCCACATCCTGACCATGCGCTGGCCGAGCAGGTTGCCGGCCAGGAGGCCGGTCACCAGGACCACCACGATGGTCAGCAGGACGCCCAGGCCGGGGATGCGGAAGCCGAGCCAGTACTCCGGCCGCCAATGTTCGGGCAGGAGCAGCAGGGTCTGGTCCATGAAGCCGACCAGGGCGGTGATCACCCAGACCGTGATGCCCAGGGGCACCAGGATCAGCAGGCCGGTCAGGAAGTAGCGTTTGACGTGTGCGGTAGTCATAAGAAACGAAACGGCCAAACGCCAGGGGCGTTTGGCCCGATCGCCCGGTCAGGCTTCAGTTCGACGTCGCGCAGGGGCAACCACCGCCCTCGGCGCCGCAGGCGGCCGGCTTGGCGCCGGAATTCTTGAAGTCGGTGGCATAGTAGCCGTTGCCCTTGAGGGCGAAGCCGGCGGCGGTCAGCTGCTTGCTGAAGGCCTCGGCACCGCACTTCGGGCAGGTGGTCAGGACGGCGTCGGACACCTTCTGCATCACGTCTTCGTCGTGGCCGCAGGCGGAGCACTTGTAGGCATAGATGGGCATGGCTAACTCCTGGATCGATATGGGGCGGATTATATCAACGGAATCTTATATTTAGGCGCCCGACGCGATTTTCAATCACCAGTTCAGCCGCAAAGTGACGAAGGCCTGGCGTTCGACCAGATAGTCGTCGAACTCGGTATGCCGGGTATTGACGTTCTGCAGGGTCAGGGCGATCTCGTCGCCGGAATCGGGACGCCCCAGGCTCTTGGCGATCTTGACGTCGATCCGGTCGTATTGCGGCTGCAGGTCGCCGTCGTTCGGCCACTTCATGAAGCCCACGTGGTAGCGCCCCGCGCTCACCGTCCAGCCATGTGGAAAGGTCTTGCTCCAGAGCAGGCTGCTGGTATGGATCGGTGCCGATAGCTCGGCATCCTGGTCGGCCAGGCCGTCGGCATCGATCCGGGTGTAGGCCACCGAATAGAGGAAACGGCCGAGCACCGGATGGCGCCAGTCCAGGGTCAGGTCGCCGCCATAGACATGGAGGTCGCCGGAATTGTAGAAATAAAACAGCTTGCTGTTGCCGAACCAGCTCGGCCGCGTATAGCTGACCGGCGCACTGAAGGTGCAGGGGCTTTTCGTCGCGCCCTCCAGCCGGCAACTCTGGCTGTCGATGAACTTGCCGTATCGTTCCGAAAACAGCCGGGCATCGACGTCCAGGCCCAGCCTGGGGTAGCGCCCGACGTAACCGACATCCCGGAAGGCCACCTCCTCGGGATCGAGCGGCTGCACGGCCCAATAGCCGATGTCGGCCGGGCTGCCGTCGGGATACCGATCCACTTCATGGGTCTTCCCCTCGAACAGGGTCGGCGCGCGGTATCCCTTGCCCATGCTGATCCGCAAGGCGTGGTTGGGCGCCAGGACATAATTCGCCGCGATGCGCGGCGAAAACAGGGTATCGGTCAGGTAATGCCTTTCCACCATGCCGCCGACATGGAACAGCCAATCCGGCGTCGCCTGCCAGTCGACGTTGCCGAACAACTGCCACTGGTTGCCGTCGACCGTACCCAGGCCATACAGATAATGTTCGGATTTCGCGGCATCGCGGCGCAGACCCAGCCCCCACACCGCCTGCAGGCTCGTGCTGAAACTGTGGATCTGCTGGAACTCCAGGTCGTCCCGCCGCATGTCGAGGCCATAGTCGACCGCCAGCCATTCCGTCGGGCTGATCGGATCGTTGCTTTTCAGATAGGCCTCCCGCTCGCTGCGGTCGAAGTGGTAGTACTGCACGGAGACTTCGGAACCCGCCGCATAGCTGTTGCGCCAGGCCAGTTGAACGAAGTTGGAATCCGCACCGCGCGTATGGAATGGATACTTGTTGGCCTCGACGCTCTTGCCGGCCCAGTCCTCGCCCCGGCTGAGGCCGACCTGCAACATCCACTCCTGACGAGTGTCCGGACGATAGGCGACCCTGGCGTTGACCACCCGGCGCTCGACGTCTTCGCCCCAGTAGGCCGGCTCGTAGCCGCGATCCTCGAAACCGCTCATTTCCCGCTTCGACAGGCTGACGCGCCAATCCAGGCTCTCCTGGCTGCGACCGAAACGGGCATAGTTGTCCGTCATGCCGCGGCGGCCGCGGGAAACCACCACCCCAAGGCCGTAATCCTCGGCGGGCTCGCGCGTGATGATATTGATGACGCCCTGAAAGGCATTGGCGCCATAGGTCGCCTGGTTCGGTCCGCGCACGACCTCGATACGCTCGATATCCTCCACCCGTAGCGGCAGGTCCTGCCAATCCACGCCGCCCCAGTAGGCGTCGTAGACGGAACGGCCATCGACCAGCACCTGCATGCGCCGGGAATGGGCATCGCCGAGGCCGTGGTTGACCACGACCGGCGACCCCTCCGGCCAATCGGCGACCAGGAAGCCGGGCACCAGACGGAACAGATCGTGGATCTCGGTAAAACCGGAGGCCCGGATGGTCTCGCGGTCGATGACGGTCACCGGCGCCGGCGCAAACAAGGTCGCCTGACCGATCCGGGAGGCGGTCAACACCGTCGGCAACTCGGCCAGGAACAGGTCTTCCGATACCTCTTCGGCCCATGCGCCTTGAGCACTGGCGGCAAACAAAGCCGGGAGTAGGACACGTTTCAGCACAACCTAACCCCCTCATCCAGTTCAACCCGCGCGGAACAGGCCCAATGCATTCCGCCCGACGGGGCGATCACCACCCCAGCCGCAGCGTGACGAAGGCCTGCCGTTCGACGTTGGAACTATCCCTGAACTCGACATGGCTGCCGTCGAGATTGCGCACCGTCAGGGCGACCTCGTTCTGGTCGCCGAATTTTTTCGCCAGCCGCAAGTCGACCCTCGTGTAGGCCGGCTGGTCGTCGCCGCTGCCCATCCACTTCATGCCGCCGACGAAATAAAGGCCCAAGCCGGCTTCCATGCCATGGCTGAAGGCGCGCGACCAGAGCAGGCTGGCGGCATGCAGCGGGGCCGACTCGGCGGCATCCTGGCGGGTATTGGGGTCGTCCACCTCGGAGCGTATCCGGGTGATGGCATAGGAAAACAGGAAACGGCCCAGGTCGGCGGACTGCCAATCCAGCGCGACATCGAGGCCGCGCACGCGGTTGCCGCCCGTGTTGGTGAAGAAATAGGCCTTGTCGTCGGCGTGGCCGAACAGCTGTTGCACCGGGAGATAGCCGGGAGGCGGCGCAAAGACGCAAGGCGGCTGTGCCGAATGGGGAATTTGCGGGCTCACCGCGCAGACCACGCTGTTGATGAAGTCATCGTGGCGCTCCTCGAAGATCCGGGCGTCCAACTTCAGGCCCCGGTCGGGAAACTGGCCGGTATAGCCCAGCTCGAAAAAGCTCAGTTGTTCCTGCTTGACGGTGCCGTCGGCCCAGATGCCCAGGTCGACCAGGCTGCCGTAGCCGACCGGGGGAACGCCGGCGCCCTTGTACACGAACGCCTCGTGCGCCTCCGACTCGAGCAGGCTGGGCGCCCGGTAGCCACGCCCGGCGCTGACCCGCACGCTCTGGCGCGGCCGGATGGCGTAGTTCAGGGCCAGGCGCGGCGAGAACATCCTGTCGGTGCTGTCGTAATCCTCGAGCATGCCGCCGGCATGCAACAACCAGTCCGGGGCGAAACGCCAGTCGAGGTTGCCGAACGCCTGCCACTGCCGGGCCTCGACCCGGCCGAGCCCGTTCAGGTAGCGTTCGGACTCGGCCTGGTCCTGGCGCAGCCCGACGCCCCAGACCCCCTTCAGGGCATCGGAAAAGGCATGTATCTGCTGGAACTCGACATCGTCCCGCCAGGTATCGATGTCGTAATCGACCGGCGAGGACAGGGGACCATATAGATAGACGTAGGACTCCCGCTCCTCGCGCTGGTAGTGGGAATACTGCACGGACAGCTCGGAGCCGGGCGCATAGTCCCGGCGCCAGCCCAGTTGCAGGTAGAGGTTCTTGTTGCGGCGCTCGTGATCGGGATAGGCGGCGCCATCGAAGGTACCGCCGACGGCGTCCTCACCGTCGCTGTAGCCCAGCACGGCACGCAGTTCGTCGGCACCGGACGGCCGCCATGCCACCTGGGCATTCAAGGTCCGACGGCGCAGGCGCTCGTCGTATTCATAGCCGCCCTTGGCCAGGTCCCGGAAATTGCCGACCTGCCGGCTGGAGGCACCGATGCGCCAGTCGAAGCGGTCGCCGTGCTCGCCCTGGTGGACATACAGGTTGTTGAAGTCGTGTTCGCCATAGGCGAGCACCGCGCCGCCGCCACTATCCTCGCCGGCCCGGCGGGTGATGATGTTGACCACGCCCTGGTAGGCCTTGGCGCCGTAGCTGGCCTGGTTCGGCCCGCGCACCACCTCGATGCGCTCGATGTCCTCGACGTGGATGGGCAGGTCTTCCCAGTGGATGGTGCCGAACGCCGCGTCCAGCATGGAGAAACCATCGATCAGGAGAAGCAGGCGCCGGGGCAGGGAATCGCCCAGGCCATGGTTGGTGACGACGGCGCCGCCGCGCGGCCAGTCCGCCACTTGGAAGCCGGGCACCAGGCGCATGACGTCCTGGAGCTCGGAAAAACCGGACGCCCGGATGGTCGCGCGGTCGATCACCGTGACCGGCGCCGGGGCGTCCAGGGCCGATTGCTCGATACGCGAGGCGGTCAGCACGGTCGCCATATCGCCCAGGAACAGATCCTCGGACAATTCGGCGGCTACGGCCGGAACCGGCCCCAGGGCAAGGGCCAGCAAGTAGACCCACTGCTTGTAGTTCATGCCGCCTGCGTGCCCATCCTGTGCAATCTGACGTAATCGACCTTGCCGCTGCCGAGCAGGGGCAGGCTTTCGACCACCTTGATCCTGCGTGGCACGGCGATTTCCGGGTAGCCGAGGCCCTGGGCCGCGGCCGTCAGCTGCTCGCGGGTCAGGTCGGAATCGGTGGTGAACAGCACGATGGCCTCGCCGCGGCTCAGGTCGGCGGTGCTGGTGGCGGCATGCATGGCCTCGGCCGAGACCGCCCGGGCGATGTCCTCGACCACCTCCAGCGAGACCATCTCCCCGGCCACCTTGGCGAACCGGCGCAGGCGGCCGACCACGGAGAGGAAACCGTCCGGCGTCATGTCGACGACGTCGCCGGTGTTGTACCAGCCGACCCCCATTTCCGAGGCAGGCCGTTCCAGTTCGCCGGGGCGGTCATAACGGTAGTAGCCGGACATCAGGTTGGGGCCACGCACATGCAGCTCACCGCCGTTGTGGATGCCGGGCACCGCCACCAGATGCGATTCGATGCCGGGCAGCAGGCGGCCGACGCTGCCGTGCCGGTTGTCCTCCGGGGTGTTGACCGACAGCACCGGCGCCGTCTCGGTGGCGCCGTAGCCCTCGATGATGTCGATGCCGAACTTGTCCTGCCAGAGCTGGCGCACTTGCTCGGCCAGGCGTTCCGCCCCGGCCACCACGTACTTCAGGCTGGCGAAGTCGCTCGGCTGGGCATTGCGGGCATACTGGTTCAGGAAGGTGCCGGTGGCGAACAATGCGGTACAGCGTTTATCGCGCACCAGCTCCGGGATGACCTTGTAGTGCAGCGGACTGGTATAGAGCACCAGACGGGCACCGCTGAGCAACGGCAGCAAGGTTCCCCCGGTAAGGCCGAAGGAATGGAAGATGGGCAGACAGTTGAAGACCTTCTCGTCCGCGGCGAACTTGATGGTCTCCATGACCTGGCGAACGTTCGCCAGCAGGGCGCGATGCGACAGCACCACCCCCTTGGGCTTGCCCTCGGATCCCGAGGTGAACAGCACCACGGCCGCCGCCTCGGAATCACCCGCCGGCACGGCCCGGATCGGGAACCAGAGCGCCCAGGCCATCAGCCAAATCTTGTCGAGGGCGGATAACTCGCCGCGCAGCTCTTCCAGGTAGACCAGGCGGATGCCGCGCAGGCGCGCCACCTCGTCGGTCAGATTGGCCTTGTCCAGGAAGGCGCGCGAGGTCACCACGGTCTTGATGCGGGCGGTATGGCAGGCATTCTGCATGCCCTCGGTGCCGGCCGTGTAGTTGAGCATGCAGGGCACGCGCCGGAAGGCCGAGGCGCCGATCATCAGGCATACCGTGGCGGCCATGTTCGGCATCAGGATGCCGATGTGTTCGCCCTCGGCGCTGATCCGGGTGACCAGGCGGCCCAGGGCCAGGGTCATCTTGACCAGGTCGCCGTAGCTGTAGGTGCCAGGCTTCATGTCCTCCCACTGGCCGGGCGTGTGGCGGCCGAAGCGGCGCATGGCGCCGACCAGGGCGGAGAACAGCGTTGCGCGTGAAGTAGGCATGGCGGTGCCCCCTCTACAAGACAGTCTCAGAAACTATGGGTGTACTGTACGCTCAGAATGTCGACGGCGTTGTCGTATTTTCCGACCAGATTGCCGGTACCGACCGAACCGCCATCCATAGAGGCATCCTTGACGAACAGGTGCGCATAGCCGGCATCGATCGCCGCCTGCTTGCCCATCCTGTACTGAAAGCCGACGGCAAGCCAGGTCCGATCCTGGTCCGGAATGCGCGGCGTACGGTAGGCATCCGACACTGGCGTCTGGTCGTAAGCCACACCGAAGCGCCAAGTCATGACATCGGAGGCATGGAAGTTGACACCAACCGAATAGCGCCAGGCATCATTCCAGTTCTCGGGCGTACTCGAAAGCGGGGTGCCGTCGTCACGCGCCACGGTCAGATCCTTGAACAGACTCCAGTGGGTCCAGGTCACATCCGCAAGCAGATCCACCTGGCCATTCAACTTGGAAAACACACTCAAGGACATCGAGTCGGGCAGGGTAACCTTGGCCTTCACGCCGCCATTGGGCAGATAAGGGTCCAGGCTGGCCGGCCGATCAGCGAAGCTCACGGTTCCATCCAGGGTGTAGCTGACCCGGGAGCGATAATTCAGACCGATACGGGTTTCCTTGGTCGGCTCGAACAGCACCCCCAGGTTGTAACCCCAGCCCCAGTCGTCGCCCTTGACCGAGGCCAACCCCTCCAGATCATAAACGGGAGTTCCGGTAGCCAGAAAGATCGCGCCACTGTAATTGGTCATGTTGGTCAGCTTGGCCTTCACGTACTGGGCATCCAGACCGACGCCGACCGACCAGCGGTCATCCAGGCGCCAGGCCAGGGTCGGATTGATGTTCACCGTCTTGAGGTCGGAGGTCACGGCATGGAAGCGCCCGACCCAGTCCTCGTCGTATTCGGTCTTGAGGCCGAACGGCGCACTAATTCCCAAGCCGAACTTCAAACCCGGCTTGATATCCATCGCGTAGTAGAAATTGGGCACCAGGCCGAGGCTGCCGGCATCGCCGCCTTCGCCACCCAACGAATGCTGAAGAAGCGCATTGGTGCTCGCCTCGTCATCGAATTTCGCCGACGGCTTGATGAGATTGCCGACCACGACGACCTGGCGCCCCTCGACACGGCTCAACCCGGCCGGATTGAAGAAGATCGTGCTGGCGTCCTCGGCCACCGCCGCCTGGCCGGCATAGGCATTGCCCAGGCCGCTGGCGTTCTGTTCGATCAATGCGAAACCCGCGGCCTGCGCGCCGCTCCCAACCAGCATCAGGCCTGCCAGGGCCATCCCCTTGTGCTTCATTTCATTTCCCCCAAGTAAAAACTACGCAATCAATTTGTAATCATAACCCTAACCAGCGTTGGGCCATCAGGAAGCGCTCACCCATGCCGCCTTCCTGCTGTACCTGGTCGCAGTACATGACCACGACGGTCCAGCGCCGGCGATCGCGCCCGACCAGGTCGCAGAATTCGATCTCGGTGCCGCCGCCGTCCGCCGACCCGGTCAACAGCCCCATGCTGTCCAGGGTCATGCGTGTGCGCTCGATATAGACATGGCGCTCCGGCGCCAGGAACACGGCCTCGAAGTCGTCGCCATAGCGGCTCAGGTCGAGCGAACCGGCGGCCTCGCCGAGCCGGTGCAGGATGCGCTGCAACGAGGTCTCCAGTTCGCCGCGCCGGGTGGCCGCCGTCCCACGCAGGCGGGCCAGGCATTCGTCACGCTCCTGTTCGAGTTCCCGCTTGGTCTGCTTGCGCGCCTCGATCCTCAGGCGCACATGCTTGGCCAGGCTGTCGAACAGGCCCCAGGCGATATGCTCGCGGGCCAGGGCCTCGTCGCGACCGGCATCGGCCAGGGTATGGTCGGTGAAGTAGACCGCCTGCTGGGGCACGTCGCGGCGCAACACTTCGCCATCCATCGCCATGCCCAACATGGCCTTGGTGCCGCGTCGCATGCACATCAGGGCATAGACCTCGCCGGCATCGGGACTGTCGTGCCTGTAGTCGCGCATCGCCTGGCTCATGCACAGGGCGGCATGGATGTCGTCGGGCGAGGCGAACAGGGCATGCACCAGGGCATCGCCGGCGAAATCCTCCCGGCTGACCCGCACCGGCCCGGGCAACTGGCCGGCCAGGGTAAAGGCATAGTCGAGGGCATGCGCCACGGCGCGGCGGTAGCGCTCGGGATAACCGCCGACCTGCCTGAGCATCGGTTCGACGAGATCGACTGCACGCTCGATCGCCGCGGGAAGTTCCGGGCGCTCGGCAATGCCTTGCCCGCCGAACAGCCGGTTCAACAGCCCCATGGCCCCGCCCTCGATTCGCCAAGCCGCTCGGCCATGTCCTGAACCCGTACTGGAAACAGGCGGTTATATACCCCAGGGGGCACCGTATGACCAGCCCGACCGGACGCCGCCTTGCCGGCCCGATCAAGTCTCCGCGCACCTCCGCGAACCGGCCCGCACCGATAAATATTTCAATTGAATATCATTTAATTGAGTATTTTCACTTCCTTGACGCTGGGCAACCCGTCTACTAGGTTGGATGTACTAGGGAACGCCACGTCACTTCGCTCCTCGCGATGACGGATTTGATCAGCGCTTCCCAAGAAGAAACGCGGGTGGAATTCGACTGGCCGTCAGGCGCGACCCGCGGCGGTCGGCGGGAACCGTAACCGAGGGCCGCGAGCCCGACATCACCAAGGAGGGCGACATGGCAAGAAAAGCTGTACTCGTCGGCATCAACGACTACCGAGGCATCAACGACCTGAGCGGGTGCGTCAACGACGTCACCAACATGCGCGACATCCTGCGCAACTACCTCGGCTTCACGAACAACCAGATCCGCGTACTCACCGACAGCCGGGCCACCAAGGCCAACATCCTGGCGCGCCTGACCTGGCTGGTGAAGAACGCCAAATCGGGCGATTTCCTGGTCTTCCACTACTCCGGCCACGGCTCCCAGATCCGCGACCGCGACGGCGACGAACTGGAAGACGGCATGGACGAACTGATCTGTCCGCACGACTTCGACTGGAACGGCACCTACATCACCGACGACGACCTCAATGCCATCTTCACCCAGTTGCCCAAGGGCGTGCTGCTGGAGGTCTTCCTGGACAGCTGCCATTCCGGCACCGGCCTGCGCGACGTCGAGTTCGGCCGGCCCGCCGAACTCGGCCCGGCTACGGTGCCGCCGCCGTCGCGGCCGCGCTACATGCCGCCACCGATCGACATCGTCTGCCGGCACGAAGGCGAGGAAGACCAGCTCCAGAAAGTGAAGCTGTTCGACAAGGCCCGCGGCGACCTGGTGCACCACATCCTGTGGGCCGGCTGCCGGTCCGACCAGACCAGCGCCGACGCCTTCATCGACGGCAAGTACAACGGCGCCTTCACCTACTACTTCTGCTACCACATGCGCCGATCCAACGGCACCTTGAGCCGCGCCGACCTGCTGACGCGCATCCGCTCCTCGCTGAACCACGGCGGCTACAGCCAGATCCCGCAGCTGGAGACCGAGGCCACGGTACGCGCCACCCGAGCCCTCAGCGCGCCGGAACGCAAGGGCAAGAAATAACGCCGCGCGATGCCGGCCGCGCGAACGGCGGCCGGCAAGCGGCAATTCATCACGGGCCACGGCCCAAATACCAGCAAGGAGACCAGCATGCCCAGTTACCTGCACCCCGGCGTCTACGTCGAAGAGATTCCCAGCGGCGCCAAGCCCATCGAGGGCGTGTCCACCTCGGTGGCCGCGCTGGTCGGCTACGCCACCGCCGGCCCGCTCGGCGAACCCACCCTGGTGCATAGCTGGGACGAGTACAAGACCGCCTTCGGCGGCATCGCCTCGGAGACCGACCACCTCGGCCTGGCCGCCTACAACTTCTTCCTGAACGGCGGCAAGGATGCCTACATCGGCCGCCTGGCCCAGGGCGCGGCGGCGGCCAGCCTGCCCGGCAACAAGATGGTCGGTAGCGGCACCGCCAGCGCGATCAACGTCCTGGCCCTGAGCGCCAACAGCGGCGGCAAGTGGGGCAACGACCTGAGCGTCAACGTGCTGGCCCAGGGCAGCGACGGCTACCGCTTCAACCTCCAGATCCGCCGCGACAGCGCCCTGGCCGAGGTGTTCAACGGCCTCTCGATGGACGACTCCGACGCCGCCTACGCCCTCACCGTGATCAACGGCGGCTCCAAGCTGGTCAAGGCCGCGCTGCCCGCCGGTCTGGCCACGCACTACAAGAAGGCCACCAGCGTGTCCGGCGACCTCACCGCCGCGCCGGCCGTCAACTGGGCCAGCGTGGTCAAGGGCGCGACCCTGACCCTCAACATCGACAACCTGGGCGCCAAGACCATCACCCTGGGCGACCCCACCGGCGGCAGCTACGACGGCGCCAAGGTGGCGGCCGAGATCCAGAAGCAGGTGCTCCTGCTCGGCGCCGCCTATGCCGGCTTCACCTGCACCTATTCCGGCACCGACCACACCCTGACCCTGACCTCGGGCAAGCAG